>JAHWHF010000042.1 GCA_019323415.1 Candidatus Woesearchaeota archaeon
ACATTGCTCATAGCTATTTTTGAGATAATGAAAGAGGCAGAATATGCAGTTTAATACCAAAAATGTAGCAATCAGGGCAGGAAGCTTCTTTGTTTGCGTTCTTCATATAGATGATGCAAAGCTTCTTGATGTTTGGCCAAACGACAGGCTTGAGATAAGGCATGGCAGCAAAAAGATTACAGCAATAATAGATGTTGCTGCAGACCATGGCTATGTCAGGCCAGGCACAATTGAGCTCTACAAGGAGCTTGCAGACAAGCTTGGCACAAAAAATGTTGACAAAGTTAATGTTGAGCCGCTTCCTACTCCAATATCTGTGAAATACATAAGGCACAAGCTTGAAGGCGAGAGGCTAAATTATGACCAGATGTACACTATTGTAAAGGACATTGCTGAGCACAAGCTTACAGACATTGAGATGACTTATTTTATTTCTGGAAGCTTTGTTAACACGCTTACAATTAATGAGATAGGCTACCTTACAAAGGCAATGGTTGAGACAGGCGAAGTCATGAAGCCAAAGAAAAGGCTTGTTGTTGACAAGCACTGCACAGGAGGAGTTCCTGGAAACAGGACAACGCCTATTGTTGTGCCTATTATTGCAGCAGCAGGCCTGACAATACCAAAGACATCATCAAGAAGCATAACATCTCCAGCAGGCACAGCAGACACTGTTGAAGTGCTGTGCAATGTCACTATACCAATCAAAAAGATGAAGCAGATTGTTGACACAACAGGAGGATGCATGGTATGGGGAGGGGCATTGAACCTTGCGCCTGCTGACGACAACATGATTAAGATTGAGCATCCTTTGTCATTGGATGCAGAAGGGAACCTTATTGCTTCAATACTTGCAAAAAAAATGAGCGTTTCAGCTGACAGGATTCTTATTGACATACCTGTTGCATATGATGCAAAAATAAAATCAAGGGCAAAGGCAGAAAGGCTGAAGAAAAAGTTCATGCAGGTTGCAAAGCAGTTCGGCCTTGAGATAAAGGTCATTATAACAGACGGCTCAGAGCCAATTGGAAACGGAATAGGCCCTGCTCTTGAGGCAAGGGACATATTATGGGCTTTGCAGGGCCATGAAAGGGCTCCAAAAGACCTTATAAAAAAATCACTTTCAATGGCAGGCCTTTTGCTTGAGATGGGCAGGAAAGCCAATAAAGGACAGGGATACCAGAAGGCAAAAGACATACTTGATTCAGGAAAAGCTTATGAAAAATTCTGCGAAATAATAAAAGCGCAGGGAAATGCAATAACAGATGCCGATAAAATACCAATAGGCAGGCACACTTTCCTTTACAGGGCTCCAAAAACAGGCACAATAATGGACATACACAATAAAAAAATAAACCTTATAGCAAGGTTTGCAGGAGCGCCGAATGAAAAAGGAGCAGGTATTTACCTGTATGTCCATGAAGGCTATAAAGTTAAGAAAGGTGACAAGCTTTTCAAGATATGCGCAGACAGCAGCAGGAAGCTGAAGCTTGCCAAATCAGTATTAAAGGAAAACCCGGTAAGGATAAGATGAAAAGAAAAGAAAAGCTTGAGCTTAACCTTATTTTGGCTTTTGTTGTTCTTTATGTTGCTTTTTTTCTTATAAGCGCTGTTCTCAAAGGCAACTATGAGTTTCTTTACTATGGTGTTATAGTAAGCATACTGATAATTATTGCAAAAGTAAATTATGAGAATTTCCACCTTTCATCAAGCATATTGTTTGGCCTTGCGATATTGGGATTTTTCCATCTTATGGGAGGAAACACATATCCGGGCGGAGTAAGGCTGTATGACCATTACTTCTGGATATTCAGGTATGACAATTTTGTGCACTTTTTGGGCGGGTTCATGATGCTTCTTGTATCTTACAGCCTTCTTGCGCCTCATTTCAAGAGCATAAAGCATGAAAGGCCTTTTGCATTTTCAATGATACTCATATTATTCACGCTTGGCGCAGGAGCTGTTGTTGAGATGACAGAGCTGCTTTCAGTAATATTCCTGAATGCAGGGCCAAGAGTTGGCGATTATTTCAATAATGCCTTTGACATTGTGTTTAATTTCCTTGGCGCTTCATGCGCTTCTATTGTTGCTTATTTCTACAGAAAAAGGCATCTAAATAATTAGCCAAACAAAAGCTTTACTGCAACCATGAATGCAAGGCCTATAATGAATACAAGAAAAGACTGTATTGATTTCTTAAGGACTTTTTCATTGTGAAGCTCAGGTATAAGGTCAGATGCTGAAATGTATATGAAGCCTCCTGCTGCAAATGGAAGAAGGTATGTTGAGAACTGTGTTGCCCCGCCAAGTATAAAGCCTACAATTCCTCCCAATATGCATGTTGTCTGGACAAAGAAGTTGGACAAAAGGGCTTTTGCCTTTTTGAAGCCCCCATGGACAAGTATGCCGAAATCGCCAAGCTCCTGGGGTATTTCGTGCGACATTATGACCAATGTTGTTATTATGCCAAAAACAGGATTGACAAAAAATGATGCAGCAATAACAAGCCCGTCAATAAAATTGTGCACAGAATCGCCTATGAGTATAAGGTATGAGTATGGATGAATATCGCACGCGCCTTTATGGCAGTGGTGCCAGAAAAGCCATTTCTCAACAATAAAAAATACAATAAAGCCCGCTATTGTTATGTAAATGGCAGTCATTGCTTCAAGAGCCTCAATTGCTTCAGGCAGAAGATGGAAAAAAGCGCCTCCCAATAATGCGCCTGCTGAGAATGCAACCAGAAGAAAAATTATCTTGTCCAATGTTTTTTCTTTCAGCCCTAATGTGAATGCGCCTACAAGGCCTATAAGAGAATTGACAAAAGTCGCAAGCAATATCCACAATAATGTTGACATTGAAAAAATTAATCAAAAAGGGTATTTAAAACTTACTTAGCTTCAATGTTTTTCAGGCTTGTATCTTTTCATAAGCAACGAGTTTGATACAACAGACACAGATGAGAATGCCATTGCAGCTCCTGCAACTATAGGGTTAAGCAGGAAGCCTGTAAACGGGTAAAGCACGCCTGCTGCAACAGGTATGCCTATTGAGTTATAGAAAAATGCCCAGAACAGGTTCTGCTTTATTTTTTTTATAGTGTAGCTGCTCAGCTTTATTGCTCTAGCCACATCCCTCAGGTCGTTCTTTACAAGGACTATCTGGCCAGTCTCCAAAGCAACATCAGTTCCAGCTCCTATTGCAATTCCCAGGTCAGCCTGTGCAAGCGCAGGAGCGTCATTTATTCCGTCACCAACCATTGCAACAACCTTGCCCTGCTTCTGCAGCTTTTTTATTTCCTTTTCCTTGTCCTGCGGAAGGACTTCTGCAAGAACATAGTCAATTTTCAGCTCTTTTGCAACAGCAGCTGCAGCCCTTTTGTTATCGCCAGTAATCATTGCAACTTCTTTGCCCATTTTGTGCAGCATTTCAATGCCTTCTTTTGATGAATCTTTTGGAGTGTCGGCAGCTGCAATAATGCCTGCAGGCCTTTTTCCGATGGCAAGAATCATAGCAGTCTTTCCATGACTTTCAAGCTCAGAAATTGCGCCTTCGAATTTTGATATTGATATTTTTTCCTTTTTCCTCAAAGCCCTGTTGCCAAAAAATATTTTTTTGGCTTTGAACTGCGCGGTTATGCCTTTGCCTGGTATTGCTTCAAATGAAGATGCTTCAGGAACATCAATTTTTTCTTTTTTGGCCTCGTTGAGTATTGCTTCTGCAAGAGGATGCTCTGACTTTTTCTCTGCTATCGCAGCAAGCTGGAGGATGTCATTCTCTTTAGTATCAGCAAGAGCAACAATGTCTGTGACTTCAGGCTGGCCTTTTGTCAATGTTCCTGTCTTGTCAAATACAACTGTTGTTACCTTGTGCGCGTTTTCAAGGGCTTCAGCATTTTTTATCAGTATGCCGCTTTCAGCGCCTTTGCTTGTTCCAACAACTATTGCAGTAGGAGTTGCAAGCCCGAGCGCGCAAGGGCAGGCTATTATAAGCACAGCTATGAATACGCTTAATGAAAACACAAAGGGCTGGCCCATGACAAAGAACCACACGATAAATGATGCAATAGCAATAATTATTACAGCAGGCACAAAATAGCTGCTTACTTTGTCAGCAAGCCTTTGTATTGGCGCTTTTGAGCCCTGCGCCTCTTCAACAAGCTTTATTATCTGGCTCAGCACAGTGTCTTTTCCTACTTTTGTTGCTCTGAACTTGAATGTGCCGTGCTTGTTAATTGTTGCGCCTATTACATTGTCGCCTTTCTTTTTCTCAACAGGAATGCTCTCTCCTGTAACCATAGACTCATCAACTGAAGAAAATCCTTCAATAACAACTCCATCAACAGGTATTTTCTGGCCAGGCTTTACAACAATAATATCTCCAGGCTTGACATCGCTGAGATCTGCAACAATCTCTTTTCCGTCCCTTATTATAAGCGCAGTTTTTGGCTGGAGCCCGATCAGCTTTTTTATTGCTTCAGAAGCCTTTCCCTTTGACAAAGCCTCAAGCCATTTTCCAAGCAGTATGAATGTAATGATAAGTGCAGATGTTTCAAAATAAACATGGCTGCCAAGCACGCCAGGCATTATTACTGCAGCCAGGCTGTAGAAATATGCAGATGAAGTGCCTATTGCAATCAAAGTATCCATGTTTGCTGATTTTGACTTTAATGAGTAGAATGCGCCTTTGTAGAATCTCGCCCCTGCAATGAACTGGACAGGTGTTGCAAGCACAAGCATTATTATTTTTGAATATGGCACCATTATGCCCAGCCATTCAAGGGGCATTGCAATTATGAATATTGGCAGCGAGAATGCCAGTGCAAACAAAAAGAGTTTCTTGAGCAGCTTTATTTCCTTCTGCCTCTCAAGCTTTTCCTTATCCTCATGCTCTTCTTCTATGACTCTGTAGCCCAGCTGGGCTATTGCATTTTTTATCTCGCCTTCGTTTGTAATATTATCGTCAAAATCAACAGATGCTTTTTCAGTTGCATAATTCACAGAAGCATTTGAAACTCCCTCAAGCTTCTTAAGGCTGTTTTCAATCTTAAGCGCGCATGATGCGCAGTGCATGCCTGAAATGGGTATTGTTTTTTTCATCATCCACCTTTATTGTGCTCTCAGTTTTCCCGGTTTATATGTTTTGGCTTTTTACCTGCCGCATCCGCAGCCAGAGCCAGAAGCTGAGCCGCAGCCCCCTGATCCGCAGCACCCTCCTAAAGAAGATGCTGGCACATTATCTTCTGTGCCAGCGCTTTCAAGAGCAGCATTTTCAGCTATTATCTTTGCGCTGTAAGTGTTGAACACTTCAGGTGCAAGAATGTCATCAGCGCTTGCTTTGCTGCTGTCATAGCTTACTGCAAACTCATTGGGAAAGCTGAACTTTACATTTTCAACCCCATCAACCTTTTTCAGCTCGCCTGTAATAAGAGGCGCATGCCCTGGGCAGGGTATGTCCACTTTCAGTGTTATTTCTGAAAGCCCTTCTGGTGGCTCTGGAGCTCCAACAGCAACGTTCGCAGCTATTGGGAAAATTACCATAAACAACAGCAGGTTTACGCCTATTGATGTTCCGTAAAGCACACTAAGGTATTTCCATTTTTTCTTTGCCCCGCCAACTGATAAAAGATTATGCCTTTTCAGGTAGATTATTGCAGATATTGATGCAAATACAAACGACAGTGCAATAAGCCCGTAGAAGAAGTACTTATTCATGAGCAAAGGCTTGAAAAATGCAGTTGCAGCAGACACGCCGAATATTGTGAAAAATATGAATGCAATGCATCCTGTATGCGGCAGCAGCCCGTACATTAATCCTGATAAAAAGCCTTTTTTCTCATTCTTTTTTTTACAGCACTCTGGAACTTTTTCCATTTTATCCCTCCTTTAGTTCGCATCCTGTTAATTCGCTCAATGTTTCCATTTTCTGCCTTCCAGGATACTTTTCATTGTTGATAATCCATGTTGGAAATCCTTGAATGCCATTTTCTATGCATTTTTCCTTTTCATCGCTGCATTCAACATAGTCAATATATTGGAATGCATCGCCAAAATCCTCTTTTTGCGCATTGCAGTGGCTGCACCAGTATGTTCCGTACATCACAGCGCCCTTTTCTGTAAGGCACTGTGCGAAGGTGTTGTAGTTTGTTTTCGGTTTATTGTTTGATGCAACCACTGCAAGCACAATCAACATAGTAATCACAACAGCGACCGCCCAAAAAGGTATTTTTTTCATATCAACTAGAAAATCAAGATTTGATATATATTTTAGTCAAGAAACTGACATACGCATAAAGGCTAAAACCTGAGAATTATTGTTTATGAACGTTTATAACGCTATTTTAATAATATCTCTCGCTTAAGTTGCCTGTGTTTGAATAGCCTCTGCTTTCCCAAAAGCCTTCATAATCCTCATTGTCTGACAATTCTATTTTTGTAATCCATTTAATCCATTTGTAGCCCCATTTGCTTTCAGCCACAAGCTGGAATGGAAAGCCTCTTTCAGGAGGTATTACAACATCATTCATCC
>JAHWHF010000002.1 GCA_019323415.1 Candidatus Woesearchaeota archaeon
AAGGACATAAGGATAAGCGACAACATGATCAATCTTTTCAAAAGTATAAAGGCAACAACAAAAGAGCAGAAGCAGAACTCTGGCTGGGAGGTTGAGACTCCTGTAACATGCGGAAGTGCAGTTGCCTCTGGAATAAACATAACAACAAGCACAAAATAAAAACATTTAAATAATCAGCAGCTGAGATTTACATTGGTTAAAAAGATGGAAGAAAAATCTGATGACTTGACGCAATTCGAGAAAGTTGCTTACGGCTATAGTTCTGACAATAATTATCTTGAGGAAGAGAACAGGCTTCTCAGGGAGACAGTCTCAACATTAAAAAAAGAGCTTGAGACATTCAAGACCCCTCCTCTTATAGTTTGCGAGGTAAGGGATATTGTAGGGGGCAAGGCTGTTGTAAGGCTGCCTAACGGCAACGAGTTCCTTGTAGAGATTGCATCAAACATGAAAGGCAAGCTCAAGGCAGGCGATTATGTTCTTGCTGACCAGAAAAACCTGATTGTGCAGGACAAGATAAAGAAAACAGCATCTTTCAGCATTGAAAAGTTTGTTGTAATGGAAAGGCCGACTATCAAATGGGGTGAGGTTGGCGGTTTGACAAGGCAGGAAGAAGAAATAAAGGAAGTTATTGAGCTGCCTTTAAAAAAGCCAGAGCTTTTCAAGAAAGTCGGCATACAGCCTCCTAAAGGCGTTCTTTTGTACGGCCCTCCTGGAACAGGAAAGACGCTTCTTGCAAAGGCTGTCGCAGCTTCAACAAAATCATTGTTCATAGAAATAGTTGGCTCAGAGCTTGTCCAGAAGTTTATTGGCGAGGGTGCAAAGCTTGTCAAGGAAATATTCGAGCTTGCAAAATCAAGAGCTCCTGCAATAATCTTTATTGATGAGCTTGATGCAATTGCATCGCAGAGGGTTGACATAGGCACTTCAGGAGAGAGAGAGGTGCAGAGGACTTTTATGCAGCTTCTTGCAGAGATTGACGGTTTTGAGCATCTTGGAAATGTCAAGGTTATAGGCGCCACAAACAGGAGAGACATACTTGACCCTGCAATAACAAGGCCAGGCAGGCTTGACAGGCTGATAAAGATACCATTGCCTGACGAAGAGGGAATAAAGCAGATTTTCAGCATACACACAAAGGATATGAAGCTTGAGAAGTTTGACAAAAAGCCGATATACGCACAGCTCAACGAATTCTCAGGAGCAGAAATCAAGGCAGTATGCACAGAGGCAGGTTATTTTGCAATAAGAAACAACAGGATTAAGGTCACAAAGACAGATTTCCTAAAGGCGATAAAGAAAGTAAGGGAAGATGAGGAGTCTGAAGGCGAAGACTTCATGGGCATGTTCGGCTAAATTCTTCTGTTCGCTTTATTTTTTCTAGAAAACAAAGTGTGTGCTCAGTAGTTACTCCCTTCATCATCTCCCGAAGGATTAGAGGGTGTTCACTTCATCATCGCACACAATATAGACTGAAAACCAGTATATAAAAACCTTTCTGAAGAAATTGTCCCCTACCGGGCTTTAGGCCATTGGGAAGCTTCCCATTACCTTGAAATCTGCATGCTGGCCAAGGTCTTTGAGAGCCTTCTGTACATTCTTCTCGCTTAAGTGGCCTGCAAACTCAAAATAGAAATAATATGTTCCCAGCTTTTTCCTTGAAGGCCTTAATGCTATCTGCGTAAGGTTAACTTTGTTGTTTGCAAAGCATCCTGATATGTAATAAAGTATTCCCGGCTTGTCCTTTTCTGTCTTTGGGAATACAAATACAGATGTTTTTGTTTTTCTTGTCTTTTTGCCGTTCTCTTTTTTTGATATGACAACATACCTTGTGACATTTCCTTTCCTGTCCTCTATATTATTGCTTACAACCTTAAGCCTGTAAAGCTTTGCAGAGAACTTGCTGCCTATTGCAGCGCTGTCCTTCATCCTTGACTCTGAAACATACCTCATTGCATGCGCTGCGCTCGCAACATTGATTATTTCCTGAGAAGGGAAATTCTTGTTCAGGTAGAAAAGGCTCTGCGCAATTGCCCTCTGGTCTGAAAGCACCCTTTTAATATCATTCTTTTTGTTTGTTTTTGCAGCAATGCAGAGCTTTATTGGAACAATTGCCTCGCCGACAACCTTTACTTCAAAATCATACAGCCCGTCTATAGTGTCTCCAACATTGCCCCTGACAACATTCTCTATAGGCACAACTCCCTGCTGGACCTGGCCCGAGTCAAGAGCTACAAATACATCAGTTATTGTCCTGAAAAAAACGACCTTGTTAAGGCCCAGCTTTTTGGCAGCTTCATGAGACGCTGTTCCTGCTGGCCCGACAACTCCTGTCTTTGCATTTTTGTTCATAATTCCTGAAAGAATTAACTGGTTTTAAAAGGTTTTCGCTTTTTAATCAGATAACCTTGAAATCGACGCAAACCCTGTATTTTCCAGGAGAGTACTGGCCGCATTTGACTGCCTTCAGGACTTTGAATTTGCCAGCATGCCTTTTTATCTTTTCAATTGACTTGTGCGGGAAATCGTTCTCATGGACAAAATCATAGAAATGGATTATTGTTCCTTTCTTTGCATTCAGCATTGCAGTTTCAAGAAAATCTTCTGCAGACTTTGGCAGGGGCATAACAATCCGGTCGAATTGCCAGTCTATCAAACTATTTTTATAGCTTCTAATCAGCTCAACTGGCTTTTCCTCATTCCTGCTTCTAATTTCAAGGACTCCAAACTCAACCTCGCCAATGATTTTGCCGAAATCAATTTTTCCTTTTCCAATTTCCAGAGAATCGCGCTTTCCATCGCTGTCATTAACATGAAAATAAACCTTGCACACTTTTTTAATTTTTTTAATTGCATCAAGCACTTTTTTGCTGTTCTTGTAGTTCAGGTAAAGGTGCGAAATGTCAACAGTGCATTGCTTTAATCCGACCTGCTTCAATGCTTTTACAATCTTATCTGCATCTGCGTGCATGCCGTGAACATGGTTTTCAATGAAAAGATATTCTGATTTCACATTAAACAAATTTTCCATGAGCCTCATCTGGTCATTTTTCTTTGGGTCAGACCTCCATGCATATGCATGCGCAACATAACCAATAACATTTTTGTGCTTTTTGCATATTTCCGCAATTTTCCTGTAGCATTCAATCGCATTTTCATTTTCTTCCATTTTTAGGCTTGAAAGAGAAAATGTTTTTCCTTTGTACAAGTCAGGTGCAGGCTGGTGAATCATTATCTTGAAATCTTTTAGCTTTTTTACTGCCTTGTTTATTTTGTCAAAGTGATTTTCCAAATCACCCGCCCTGAGAAAAAATTCAATAATCTCAGGCTTTGGCTCTAACTTAAGTTTTTCATCAAGCTGCTTTTCGTCCCATCTGCTCTTTACCCCTGCTCTTTTCAAAGGCATTAGCTCATTAACATCACCGCAGAAAAGCCTTACATTATCTGCATGGTTTATCTTAACGTTTTCAAGCGCATACTTGTGCGCAGCTGGATTTTTCTCAATTCCAAAAATCAAGTTTGCTTTGCTGTTTCTTGAGAATACAAGAGGGTATGGCGCGCAGCCTGAGAACATAACAAGCACGTTCTCGCCTTTTTTAATCTGCTTTGCAATCCTCAGCCTTTCTGTGCCCAGCCTTTCGCTGAAATACACTTTCTCAACATCAAGCTTTATGCTTGCTCCAGATTCCCTGTAAATTGTCTCTTTCCTGTTCTCGCCCGCCAGTATCTTCAGCTTCCTTGTCCTGAACTCGCCCGCATGCTCGCCTGCTTTTCTTGCAACAACCTTTATGTTCTTGTGCAGCTTTAGCAGAGCCTCTGCAACCTTTTTTTCATTTTTTTCATCGCCTTTCCTAATCTCAACTATGGCGATGTCGCCAATTATATCGTATGAGCTTGGAAGAATGCCTGATTCCTTTTCTGTAATCTTTTTTTGTTTTTTCTCAAGCGCGATGTCAACAGTTTCAATGCCTTTTATCTTTTCCCTGACAGGAAAATAAATGTGCTGTCCTTTTTTCAGCACATTGTACTGGTAGTCAAAAAGGCCATTTTTTGCAATAATTTGTTTTATTTTTTCAGCATCCTTGAGCTTTGACTTTGCTGCTAGAACCATTCTTTCAGA
>JAHWHF010000043.1 GCA_019323415.1 Candidatus Woesearchaeota archaeon
CAGCATCAGAGGAATATCTAAGTGCAGGAAAGATTTCTATGACTGCCACATAAAAAAAGCAAAAAAAGAGCTCTACAATGAGAACAGCTCATATTTTTTAGGCAGGCTGCCGAGCTCTGAGAACTGGAGGCTTTATGATTTTTTCAAGGACAGCTGCTGCTTTCTTGACATAGAAACAAACGGGCTTTCAGATTTTTCATACATAACAGTTGTCGGGTTGTTTGACGGGTATGAGACAAAGACAATGATTAAGGACATCAACCTTAATGTTAATGCATTAAGGGAAGAGCTGGGCAAATACAAATTGTTTGTAACTTTCAACGGCTCTTCATTTGACATACCTTTCATAAGGAAAAGATATCCAAACCTTCTGCCTGACATTCCGAACTTTGACCTTAAGATTGCATGCAGCAGGCTTGGCATGCCCGGCGGATTGAAAAGAGTAGAGCAGATTCTTGGAATATCAAGAAGAAATGAAATAGTATCAAGCTTAAGGGGAAGCGATGCATTAAGATTATGGAGAATGTACAAGGCGTCAGGAGACAAGCATTACCTTAACCTTCTTGTTGAATATAATGAAGAGGACATTGTTAATTTGAAAGCTATTGCCAACTATTGTGTAAAGAAACTGGAAAAAAATTTAGGATTCTAGAATTACCTGCTTGAGTCTGCCTGCCTTTCTGTCTCAAGCTTCTTTGAAATAACAACTGATGTGCTGCTTAGGTTGTAAGCTGCAATTATCTCAGCTGCAAGGACATCTGCAGCTTTTCTGCTTGAGTCAAAGCATTTCTGGTATGTTCCCTGTATAAGAAGCCTTAATACAACATCAATCCTTCTCTGAGGCGAGCATTCAACTGCCTTAGGATACCTTGCTCCGCCGTACTCAATTGCAATAATCTCCTCTCTTGGCGCGCCGTTCTCAACTGCTTTTACAAAAACCTCAACTGGGTTCTTTTTTGTCTTCTGCTCTATAATCTCAAATGCATCCTTGACAATGCGCATTGCATTGTTCTTCTTGCCAGTGTTGTGGCCTGAAGTTATGAAATGCTTTTTGCTTTTGTGGCCTGGAACCATAAGCTTGTTGATAAGCCTCTCAACAATGTTAACTCCAGACTTGTGGAATTTTTTTCCAGCATATCTTGCGCCTGTCTTTGGCGCATAAACTGGTGAAAGTGTGATATATTTGACCAATCCAGGGTCTTCAACCTTGATGCCTTCGCAGCTCCATTTGTCAAATACTTTAATTTCCATTTTTACCTTCTAGCCTTCTCTATCCTGCCTTTGATTAATGCCTCAAGGCTCTGGTCGTTAACTTTGATAACCTGCCATTTCACGCAAGGGATGTCTCCTTTTGCCCGGCCTTTTGTGCCGCCAATCCTTTCAATGACAACCTCGTCGTGCTCGTCAACAAGCTTGATTGCGCCTTCTCTTGGGCAGAATGCAGTAACCTGCTTTCCATTCTTGATAAGCTGAACCCTAACACATTTTCTCATAGCTGAGTTTGGCTGTTTTGCCTCAAGCTCTACTTTTTCAAGAACTATTCCTTTTGCCTGAGGGCAGCCCTCTAAAGGGTCGCTCTTTTTCCAAAGGCCGTAGATTTTCCTGATGTATTTGTCATCAGAATTTCTGCCTTTTCTTCTCCTTTGCATGAGCTTTTTTCCAGCTCTCAATCCTCGTGATTTGCTTGCCATTTTATCTTAAGTTAGTATGAATGTTAACCCCCTAAACAACCTTGATCTCGTCAATGTCAAAATGACGTTTTACAACTTTTTCAAGCTGTCTGAGGTTCTGGGCATTTCTGCCTATTAATAAACCTTTCGTTTTTGCATCGTCGGAAGATATAGTGATTATTTTGCCATCCTGCTCGATATTTGTTGCTTTTAGCGGATGAATCATGTTCTTTACAAACACAAGAACATCGTCGCTGAACTCAACAATCTTTATCCTTTTTTTCAAAAGCGCTGACAGCCTTTTCACATTCGCGCCTTTCGGGCCTATTGCCTTGAAAAGCTCGCCGGGCTGCACAATGAACAAAAGAAGGTCGTCCTTTTCAACAAAATCCTTGATTTTCGCTTTAGTAATTTTCTCGAAAGACGACATGAACCCAAGGCTTGACTTATCTAGAATTATATTCATTTTTGTTTAAGAAATCCCATTATTGAAATGAAAAACGGCTTTTTGCACAATACCCCAAGCTCCTGGTTTGTAACCTGCAGCTCTACAAGCTTTGTGCTGCCTGCACTTTGTTTTATGTCCTCGAGCACTGATTTTGGGCAGTTGCTTGTTATGTAAACAGCTTCAAGGTTTCCCAGCTTAAGGTTAAGCAGCGTCTCCTTTGTGCCCAATGTAACGTCCCCTTTCTCTACTCTTTTCCTGATAATGTCTATTTCACTCATTCTTGCTCTCCTTAACAGCCAGTCCCGGCAGCCCAGTTCCCACAGGCACAGCCTGGTTGACCATTACATTTTCAATTACGCTGTTTAGATAATCAACTTCTCCTGAAACGCTTGCCTCAACAAAATGGTTGATTGGCGTCTCGAATGATGCCCTTGCAAGTACAGATGCCTTTTCGCCTACAATTCCGAACCTTGCAATGCCTTTGATTGTTCCTGATGTGCACATTGTGTCTGCAACAAGCATGATGTGCCTTATGTCAATGTTAAGGCCCTGGTTCTCGACAACTTTCATAATCTCCCTTATGATAAGCTCTCTTGCAGCCTCAATCCCGAGCACAGAGGCAACCTCGTAAAGGTCATTTGATATTGTCCTTGTCTCGTCAACCTCTTCCATTTCAAGTATTGACTTCAGGTTTGTTCCTGCAGTAAGCACAACATACTCGTCCTTTCTTTTTACTGGAAGGACCTGTGTGATTTTCTTTACGCCTGCAATGTAAAGCGTCTTTAGTGACTCTTTGAGCTTGTAAAGCACATTAAGCTCTTCTCCTTTTTTGTTCAGTTTAACGTGAATGTTCAGCTCGTCCATTTTCTTGACTGTGACGCCTTTTGTTGAAGCGCCCATCTGCTTTGCAATCTCCTGCGCCTTGAGTCCTGCAATCTCAACTGCATTTGGGTCAAGCACAAGCTCAATCCTTGACTCTCCTATGTTGACAATAAAGTCCTGGACAAGGTCATTAAGCAAAGTCTCTTTTATTTTTCCTGCAAACTTTTTCACAGCTTCAGCATCTGTGCTGTGCGGCTTGTTCAGGAAAATCTCCATTGAAGGAGTCTTGATTGTCTTTCTTCCGTCGAAAATTTCAATAATCCTTGGAAGTCCTGATGTAACTGCAAGCTCTGCGACTCCTGAGAAGTGCTTTGTGTTAAGCGTCATCTGTGTGCCCGGCTCTCCTATTGACTCTGCAGCAACAAGGCCAACAGACTCACCAGGCGAGATCTTCATGTGCTCATACTCATGTGCAACCCTGTCAAGTATCATTGTGAGCTTTTTCTCGCTTATGTTGTCAGGCACATTCGCTTTTATCTCTTCAATTATTATTGAAGGTATCTTGTCTTTGTATTTTGTGTATAATGTTGCCATTTTATCTTGATACCTCCTCTATGATCTTTTTGACATTTACGCTTCCGCCTTCTGTCCTTGAGACATCAAGGCCGTCCTCACCATAATCAAACTGAATTATATTTCCTGCAGTTCCCCTGACTGTTCCGTCATACTCAACCTTAAGGTCCTGCATTGCGTTTGACAATCTTCTGTAAAGGTATCCTGATTTAGGCGTTCTTAAAGCAGTATCCATTAATGAGTCCCTTCCTGTCATTGCGCCGAAAAAGAACTCAGCAGGGCTCAATCCGCCTTTGTAGCTTTTCTTGATGAATCCCCTTGCATCAGGCTTAAGGTCCCTTTGCTTGAATGTTGACAAGCTCCTGTCCCTGTAGCCCTCGCCAATCCTTCCTGCCTGCAATGACTGCTGGCCAACAACACCCGCCATCTGCGCAAGGTTAAGTATTGAGCCCCTTGCCCCTGATGTCGCCATTGTAAGTGTTGGGTTTTTCATGTCAACATTTTCTGATATAATTTTACCAACATCATTCCTGACATTGTTAAGAACATTCAATATGTTTGTCTCGAGTGTTTCCTTTACTGTCTTTCCTGGAAGGACCTCAAGCTCGTTGTTGTAGTATTTTTCTATAAGGGCGTCAACTTCCTCATAGCCCTGCTTTATCCTTAGGTCAATCTGGTCAGAAATTTCTTTTGGAAGGTCTGTGTCGCTTATTCCTGTTGTAAATCCGTTCTTCAAAAGTATCTTGATGCCAAGCCTGAACATCTTGCTCATTATGTCCATTGCCTTGTCTGCGCCGTAATCCTTTGTAAGGTTTCTCAGCAGAAGTCCTGAGCCTGAACCAAGGTTTGCTGAGTCCATGACGCCTGATATAAGCTGGCCGTCCTTGATTACAACATCAAACTTGTCCTTGCTCTGCTTTGACTTTCCAATAAAGTTAAAGTCTTCAGGCAGAAGCATTGAGAATACCTCTTTTCCTGAAACCTCTTTCTTTCTTGGGTCAGGGAACCTGTCAACTCCTGTCTGGTACAGTATCTGGACAGCCTCTTCCCTTTTTAGGACAGTATCATCTTTTGTAAGCAGGTAGTTTCCTGTAATAGCGTCCTGTGTAAGGCCCATAACAGCAAGGCCGAATGCAGGCGAGATAAGCTGTGTCTGTACTTCCATAAGTATTTCAGCTTCTGCCCTTGCCTCTTCTGTCTGAGGTATGTGCAGGTTCATCTCATCGCCGTCAAAGTCTGCGTTATACGGCTTGCAGACTGCAACATTCAGCCTGAAAGTGTGATAAGGAAGTATCTTTACCCTGTGGCACATCATTGACATCCTGTGAAGTGATGGCTGCCTGTTGAACAATGCAACATCGCCGTCTACAAGGTGCCTTTCAACAACATAGCCCGGCTGTATTTCCTCAAGCAATTCTTCTTTTGTCTCGTCTGTAATCCTTTTCTTTTTTCCGTCAGGCCTGATAACATAAGTTGAGCCAGGGTATTTGTCCGGGCCGTTTGTTATAAGCGTCTTTATGTAGTCCATGTTCCATGGCTGCACTCTCTCAGGCACTGTAAGCTTCATTGCCATGTCCTCTGGAACTCCTACTTCGTTAATCTTCAGCATGCAGTCAGGCGAGATAACTGTCCTTGCCGAGAAGTTTGTCCTCTTACCTGCAAGGTTGTACCTTATCCTTCCTTCTTTGCTTTTGATTCTCTCTGAAATTGTCTTCAATGGCTCGCCGCTCCTGTGCCTTGCAGGCGGAAGCTGCGCGACATTGTTGTTAAAGAATGTTGTAACGTGATACTGCAGCAGGTCCCACAAGTCCTCAATGATAATCTCAGGCGCGCCTGCGTTAATGTTTTCAAACAATCTCTGGTTAATCCTGACAATATCTCCAAGCTTGTGTGTAAGGTCATCCTCTGACCTTTCTCCTGACTCAAGTGTGATTGAAGGCCTCATGCTGACTGAAGGGATTGGAAGAACTGTAAGCACCATCCATTCAGGCCTTGAAGCTTTTGCATTCAGGCCGAGAACTTTCAGGTCTCCGTCTGGAATCATCTCAAGCCTTGCCCTTACTTCAATCGGGCTCAGCCTTTTTTCGTTCTCAAGGAATTTTGTAGGCTTCTCAAGCTTTACCTTTTTCTGCCTGTTCCTGCAGTGAGGGCATTTTGTTACTGTCCTTATTTTTGTAAGAAGCCCTGAAACATAATCTCTTTTCTCAAACTCGCCTTTTTCTTTTTCGATCTCATCAATCTTTTGAGAATATTTTTTTATCTCCTTGTCAGACAGCAGGACTCTTCCGCAGTCCCTGCATGTTGACCTTAATACATCATAAATATAACTCACATAGAAAATATGTATGACCGGCCTTGCAAGCTCAATGTATCCCTGGTGGCCCGGGCACTCTTTCAGCCTAAGCCCGCATGTCTTGCATGTAAGTCCTGGGTCAATGACTCCAAGCCTGATGTCCATAA
>JAHWHF010000044.1 GCA_019323415.1 Candidatus Woesearchaeota archaeon
CCTCCAACTGTTTCAGGAAAAATGCACCTTGGCCATTCATTCTCATACACCCAGCAGGACATATGCGTAAGATACAAGAGGCAGAGAGGGTTTAATGTTTATTTTCCATTTGGCACTGATGACAACGGCCTTGCAACTGAAAGGCTTATAGAAAAAGAGAAAAAAGTCAAGGCAGTTGACATGGACAGGGAAGAGTTCATAAAAATATGCGTTGACACTCTTGAAAAAGAGCTAAGGCCAAAATATATTTCTGACTGGAAAGCAATAGGAATGAGCTGCGAATGGAGCTATTTCTATACAACAATCAATGAGCATTCAAGAAAAATATCACAATGGAGCTTTCTTGATTTATACAAAAAAGGAAGAGAATACAGGAAAGAGGCTCCTGTTGTGTGGTGCCCTGAATGCAGGACAGCTATTGCGCAGGTTGAGATGGAAGACAAGGACATTGAAAGCGCATTCATTGACATAGTTTTCAAGGCAGAAGGCCAGGATTTGATAATAAGCACAACAAGACCTGAACTGCTTCCTGCATGTGTTGCAGTATTCTACCATCCAGACGATAAAAGATACCAGAAGCTTAAGGGAAAAAAGGCAAAAGTTCCTATTATGGATTATGAAGTTCCTATACTTGAAGATGAAAGGGCAGACCCTGAAAAAGGCACAGGCCTTGTCATGTGCTGCACATTCGGCGACTCAACAGATGTTGAATGGTACAAAGCCCATAATCTTCCATTAAAAGAAGCTCTTGCAAAAGACGGCACATTGACTGCTATTGCAGGAAAATACAAAGGCCTTAAGGCAAAGGATGCAAGAAAAGAGATAATTTCTGATTTGGCAAAAGAAGGGCTTATGAAAGGCTCAAAAGACATTGTGCATCCTGTCAATGTGCATGAAAGGTGCGGCACAGAGCTTGAGATACTTAACTCAAAGCAATGGTTTATCAAATATCTTGATTTGAAAGATGAGTTTATCAAAAGGGGCCAGGAGCTTAAATGGCATCCTGCGCATTATTATGCAAGACTAAAGAACTGGATTGAAGGGCTGCAATGGGATTGGTGCATATCAAGGCAGAGATATTTTGGAGTTCCTTTCCCTGTATGGTATTGCGCTGACTGCGACGAGATAATTCTTGCAAGAGAAGAGGATTTGCCTGTTGACCCATTGGAGGACAAGCCTCATGTAAAAGAATGCCCTAAATGCAAATCAAAAAATTTTGTTCCTGAAAAAGATGTTCTTGACACATGGGCAACATCATCATTGACGCCTCAGCTTGCAACATGGCTTGTCAAAGACGAGAATGTAAGAAAGAAAATTTATCCAATGTCTTTAAGGCCACAGGCGCATGACATTATTTCATTCTGGCTGTTCAACACAATAGTAAAATCACATCTTCATTTCAACAAGCTGCCATGGAAAGAGGCAACAATTTCAGGCTGGGCTCTTGACCCTAAAGGAAGAAAGATGTCAAAGAGCAAAGGCAATGTTATAGAGCCCCAGGAAATGATAAAGAAATATTCAGCTGACTGCTTAAGATACTGGGCTTCATCATCAAAATTAGGAGATGATGTGCCTTTCCAGGAAAAGGAGTTTGTGACAGGGCAGAAGCTTGTTACAAAGCTTTGGAATGCCTCAAACTTTGTATTCATGCATATTGAAGATTATGACTTGGGAAAGCCAAAAAAATTAGAGATGATGGACAGGTGGCTTTTGTCAAAGCTGAACTCGCTTGTAAAAGACGCAACAGAGTTTTACGACAGCTATGATTACTCAAGGGCAAAATTAGAGACTTCAAATTTCTTCTGGCAGGTTTTCTGCACGCATTATCTTGAGATTGTAAAGGACAGGATATACAACCCGGACAAAAGAGGAAAAGATGCGCGCGAGTCTGCACAATACACATTATATACTTCATTGTCTGCTGTGCTGAAGCTGTTTGCTCCTGTTCTTGTATTTGTTACAGAAGAAATTTATTCAAGCTACTTTAACGAGAAAGAAGGAAAGAAAAGCATACATGTGTCTGAATGGCCGAAATATGACGAGTCAAACATTCACAAGGATGTTGAAGAGGCAGGAGACCATGTGTTTGACATTGTTGCAGCTGTAAGAAAGTACAAGTCATCAAAAGGAATGTCATTAAAGCAGGAGCTTAAGGCTATATTGATTGACAAAAAGATTCTTGACATGATTAAAGAGGCTGAAGCAGACATAAAGGCAGCAACAGGCGCCAAAGAGCTGAAAGAAGGCACTGGCGATGTTGCTTGTGAATCCGGCTTAAAGATTGGCATAGAAGAGTAAATATGGGAAAAAGCAGGCTTAGAAAAGAGGCAGGGCACATGGTGCTTGAGATTATACTTATCCTTGCGTCTGTATTAATTTTCAGGAGCGCATGGCTTCTTCTTGACAGTATACCTGGATTAAGCACATTCTCTGCACTTGTAATAATGCTTGTTATAGGAATTGGAGTCAGCATTATTTCATTTGACCTGCTTTTCAAGCATGAGCCTGTGCATTAAGATTTTTTTGCAAGAAAACAACAGCGCATAAAAATTCCTATAAGTTTATTAATATGTTCTGTATTTAATAATCAAAAGAGGTGGTAATATCGCTAAAAAAACAAAGATGAATGAATTCAAGAGGCTTCTTTTTGAGTTTGCTGAAAAATCCACTGAAATTCTTGTTTATTCACTTGAAAAGATGAATGTTGCAAAGATGTTCAGCGGCATTCTCAGCATAAAGGCAAAACTAAGGAAATATTTTGCAATGTCTGTTTTGGCGCTTGCAGGGCTGATTATTTTCATGCTGGGCCTGGCATTGTACGTTAAGAGCATCTGGCCCAAATTGGACAACGGGGTTGGTGAAATGATAATTGGGGCAATATTGTTGGTTGCTTCACTGATAATATACCAAAGGAGGTAAATGAAATGAGTTTTAAGAAAAAAGCAAGGAAAACAATTAAAAAAAGCAGGAAGGCGCTAAAGAAGGCAATGAAGACAGACACTGCAAAAGAGATTGTAAGAAGGGAGAAGCTGCTTGCAGCTGAAATGCTTATGAAGGCTGCAAAGAAATTAAAGGCAGAAGCCCAAAAAAAGAAGTAAGCTGAAAACCAATAAAACTGGCGCCAGTTATTGTTTGCTTTGCTGGTGGCAGGCTTTTTTTATTTTGTAAATTATGCATTCTGTTGTTATAAATCTGCAGAGAATTATCGGGCTAGATTTCCCCGCCTGTTGCAGTGAAAATTGCCAGTGCAACTGAAACAAGGATTACAGTGTAATAATAAAGCCACGGCTGCTTTGTCTTATAAAAATAATAAAGTGTTGCTATGCAAAGCAAAGCTCCTGTTGAATATGCAATTACAGGCCAATGCGACAAAAACATGCCTGCAGTTACAAGGACAACAGCAACAGGAACTGTCATGTAAATTGCCTTGTATATGGGCTTAAGCTTTGACCTGAATATGAAATATGAAATTAAAAGTATGACAACAACAAAAAGGCCATGCATCAAAAAAGGAAACCAGTAAAGCTGCATGTCAGGGCCGATTTCAATGAAAAGCCCAAAAAATCCCCTTAATAATGTCTGGAAAGCAAAATCAAATAGAAAAGCTAAGTTCAAAAGAATCAAGCCAAAAAAAGCAATAGCAAGAGCATACAAAATGTTCCTGAGAACAGGGTTAAGCTTTTTCATTATGGCATATTAATTAATGGACGTATATATATATGTTGCTGAGAATCAAAGCCCAAGCTCATTGTCAATGTCTTTTGCAATGCCAAGCATTGTATCAAACACATTGTCTGTATTCTTTTTCAGCTCTTTAATCAGGTGCTCAAGGTCATTGACTGAAAGAATGTATTTGCCTTCTTTGACAGTCACTAGCCCTGTAGAAATGAGCTTGTCAATATGGAATATTACTGTTCCTCTTGAAAGCCCTGTCCTGAAAGCGATCTCATCTGAGCTCATAGGATGATTGTACTTTGTAGCCTTCAGGAGCTCTATAAATATGCGAAAACAGCTTGAATTCTTGTCCCTTAGGTTGAACAGTCCCAATGAAGAGCCAAGCCATTTTAGGTCATCATTTACCTGCTTGTGCGCTGGCTTTGATACCCTTACAATTGTTATTTTTTTGAACTCATGAATCATGTTGAGTTTAACTAAACGCACTCATCATATATAAAGGTAACGCTAAAAACTGCCAATTTTAGCCAAAAAATGCGCCTGAAAGCCCTAAAAAAACAAATATTTATATATTAGTTGTGCGTTATACCTTCTTGTTGACTTAAAGTCAACCAAAGGGGAGTATTGCAATGGACAAGAAAAAACACGACAAGGGAAAAGATGATGACAAGGTGAAGGAGCTCACTGATTCACTGCAAAGGCTTCAGGCAGAGTTCGAGAATTACAAAAAAAGGGTTGACAAGGAAAAGCAGGCATTTTCAAAATTTGCATGCGAGGGCATTGTTAAAGAGCTTCTCCCTGTTCTTGACAGCTTTGATAATGCCCTAAAAGAGGGTGACAGCCAAGGCATTAAGCAGATCCACACACAGCTAATGTCAATACTGAAAGCAGCAGGATTAAAAGAGGTCAAGGCAGAAGGCCAGTTTGACCCTTATCTTCATGAAGTGCTGCTTAAAGAAAATAATGAGGCTGAAGAAGGCACTATTATAGAAGTCATACAAAAAGGATATATGCTGAATGACAAGGTCATAAGGCATACAAAAGTCAAGATAAGCAATGGAGGAGCTGAAAATGGAAATCAATAATGCTGAAGAAACAGGTGAAAGAAAAGAGTATATTCTGCTTCCATCAGCCATATTGAAATATCTGATAGGTGCAGATGACGAGATTGACACTCTGATAATGTGCAAAAGCTCTGAGCTAAAGATAAAGACAACAGACAAGGCAATATATGAGGCTCTTGGCTCAATAAAGCCTTATGATGATTTCAAATTAAACAAGCTTGTGAAGCTCTTTGAGGTTGCTGAAGTTGCAGCTGCAAAGGAAAAGCCGATTCTTACAGACGGCAGGGTTGAAGAGCTCAGGACACAGGCTCTTAAAGATTCAATAAAGAAAAAATAATTGGGGGTATCGAAATGAAATATGCAATGAAGCCAGGGAAAAGCTATGGGGGCAATGCACCAAAGCAATATGCAGGCATGCCAATGGCAACATATTCATCAACACTTACTGTCAATTATGGAAACGGCCAAAGCATGACATACACGCAAAGGCTTTCTTTTCCTTTGAATGCAGGATATGGATTTAATGCAGGAATAGGGCTCATGCCTTATGGCACGCAGGTGAAAAGCCCGTCAGCAGCATATGGCAGGTCTATTGACAGCAAAGTGAATGGCTATGACAAAGCTACAGACGCATATGCGTCAAGGCTTCAAAAGCAAAAGGCATATGATGCTTTTCAAAAAACAGTTGACAGGCAAAAAGGCAAAGATGCATACGCACAGAAAAAAGATGACAAGAAATATCTTATGAGCTGCGCATTGTGCGGAAAGCCTTCAGACAACGGGACAAGCATTTGTTCTGATTGCGCTAACACAATGAAAAATTAATAGGAGGTAAATAAAATGGCAAAAATAATTGGAATTGATTTGGGGACATCAAACTCAGCAGCAGCAGTACTTGAGGCAGGAAAGCCTATAATTATACCGAGTGCAGAAGGGCCTACTGTTGCAGGCAAGACAACACCAAGTGTTGTTGCGTTTACAAAAGGCGGCCAGCTTTTGGTTGGAGAGCCTGCAAGAAGGCAGGCAGTTTCAAACCCTGCAAACACAATAATGGCTGCAAAAAGAAAGATGGGCACAGCCCATAAGTACAAGGTGAACGGCAAAGAATACACGCCGCAGCAGATAAGCGCATTTATTCTTCAGAAAATTAAGAAAGATGCTGAAGCTTTCCTTGGAGAGAAAGTCGAGAAAGCAGTTATTACAGTTCCTGCTTATTTTGACGACAACCAGAGGCAGGCTACAAAAGATGCAGGAGCAATTGCAGGGCTTGAAGTTGTAAGGATTGTCAACGAGCCTACAGCAGCATCACTTGCATACGGGCTTGACAAGTCAGAGAAAGAGCACAAGATTCTTGTATTTGATTTTGGAGGAGGAACACTTGACTGCACTATAATGGAGTTTGGCCAGGGTGTTTTTGAGGTTAAGTCAACTTCAGGAGACACACAGCTTGGCGGAACAGACATGGATGAGGTTCTTGTAAACTGGATCATTTCAGAGTTCAAGAAATCAGATGGTGTTGACCTTTCAAAAGACACAGCTGCATCACAGAGGCTAAGGGAGGCGGCTGAAAAGGCAAAAATAGAATTGTCAACAACACTTGAGACAGAGATTAACCTTCCATACATTACAGCAACACAGGAAGGGCCAAAGCATCTTGTTATGAAAATTTCAAGAAGCCAGCTCGAGAAATTGGTGATGCCAATAATTGAGAAAACAAAGCACCCGATGGAGCAGGCTATAAAGGATGCAGGGCTTACAAAAAATGGAGTTGACAGGATAATTTTGGTTGGAGGCCCAACAAGAATGCCTGTTGTACAGAAGTTTGTTGAGGATTATATTGGAAGAAAAGCAGAGAGAGGAGTTGACCCTATGGAATGTGTTGCGCAGGGAGCAGCTATCCAGGCAGGTGTTCTTGCAGGAGATGTAAAGGATGTCCTTCTGCTTGATGTAACGCCTTTGTCATTGGGCATTGAAACTCTTGGCGGAGTATTCACAAAGCTGATTGAAAGGAACACAACAATCCCTACAAAGAAGTCGCAGATATTCAGCACAGCAGCTGACAACCAGCCTGCAGTCACAATCAATGTACTGCAGGGAGAAAGGCCAATGGCTTCAGACAACAAATCATTGGGAAGGTTTGACCTTGTAGGCATACCGCCTGCACCAAGAGGCATACCGCAGATTGAGGTTTCTTTTGACATTGATGCAAACGGCATTGTTAATGTCAGCGCAAAAGACATTGGCACAGGAAAGCAGCAGCAGATAACAGTTACAGCCACAAGCAAGCTTGACAAGGATGAAGTTGAGAAAATGAAGAAAGAGGCTGAAGCGCATGCAGCTGAAGATGAGAAAAGAAAAGAGGAAGTTGAAATCATCAACACTGCAGACACCCTTATCTACACAACAGAAAAGACAATGAAAGACATTGAAGGAAAGGTTGACAAGAAAGACATTGATGAAATCAAGAAAAGGGTTGACGAGCTGAAAGAGCTTATGAAGGCTGACAAAAAGGATACAGCTGCAATCAAGAAAAAGATTGACGAAATCAACCAGGTTGCGCAAAAGGCTGCAACTGAAATGTACCAGAAAGCAGCAGCTGAGCAGGCTAAGAAACAGCAGGAAAAGCCAAAAGACAGCAAAAAGAAAAAGAAAGATGACAATGTTGTAGACGCTGACTATACTGTTGAGGATGAGAAAAATGAATAAAGAACTTTTATTAAGGGCAGTATATTCTGAAGACGGAAAGAATATGCGGCTTGACATGAAAAAGTCTGGAATAAGCCCTCAGGAAGCATTGGGCATTCTTGAGATGGCCAAAGACAGGCTTTTGGATGAGCTGAAAAAGAGCCAGGTAGTGACACAGCAGCAGTAATGGCAAAAGACTATTACAAGACACTGGGCGTTGGCAAGAACGCGACAAAGGAAGAAATACGTAGAGCGTACAAGGAGCTTGCAAAGAAATACCATCCTGACAAGAACAATTCTCCTGAAGCTGCTGAAAAGTTCAAGGAAATAAACGAGGCAGCTTCTGTATTGGCAGATGACTCAAAAAGGCAGCAGTATGACCAATTCGGAACTGCTGACGGCTTCAAGGGATTCTCTGGATTTGATTTTGGCGGCTCTGGATTCGGAGGAGGATTTGAGTTCAATTTTGATGACATATTCGACATGTTCATGGGCGGCCAGAACCCATTCTCAAGAAGAAGAAAGAGAAGCGATTCTGAGAGAGGAGCTGACCTGAGATATGATGTTGATATTACATTAAAAGAGGCTGCATTTGGAGTTGAAAAAGAGATTCTTGTAAGCAAGATGGATGAATGCGATAAATGCAGCGGCTCAGGAGCTGAGCACAAGTCAGGCATTGGAGACTGCCCTGAATGCAACGGCTCAGGCTATGTAACAAAAAGGGCGAGGACGCCTTTCGGATATTTCCAGACATCAGGCTCATGCAGGAATTGCGGAGGAACTGGAAAGATTATCAAAGACCCGTGCCAGATGTGCGACGGCACAGGAAGGGTAAAGAAAACAAAGAAAATCAAGATAAACATTCCTGCTGGTGTTGAGACAGGAAACCAGATAAGGGTTTCAGGACAGGGAGAGGCAGGATTCAGGAACGGCTCGCCAGGAGACCTTTATGTTTTCATAAATGTTCTTGAGGATAAAGTTTTTGAAAGAGACGGCGATGATGTTTACATTAACATACCAATATCATTCTCAATGGCAGCTCTTGGAGATGAGATTGATGTTCCTACTTTAGACGGCAAAAAGGCAAAGCTGAAGATTCCTTCAGGAACACAGCCAGGAACAGTATTCAGGCTGAAAGGAAAAGGCATTGAAAATTTGCATTCTTACAGGAAAGGAGACCAATTAGTTAGAGTGAATGTTGATGTTCCAAAAAAGCTCAACAAAAAGCAGAAAGATTTGATTAAAGAACTGGACAAAAGCCTTGGCACAAAATCATTCCTAGATAAAGTGTTTGGATAAGCTTTTTATACCCCTTCTTATTATTTTTCATGATGTTTTGGTACTGGATATTCAAATTCTGGCATTTCAGG
>JAHWHF010000045.1 GCA_019323415.1 Candidatus Woesearchaeota archaeon
AGATATTAAAGTCAAGCCTGGCTATGATGGTGTTTATGGTGTTCCTTTGATTCCTGGTGTTGAAATACAAGAAGCTAAGCAAGAAACATTTGAGAAACCAAATCAAAGAACACTTGGCGATTTCTAGAAATCCAAATACACGTTTGAGCCTTTGCTGAACTTGAACTCAAGGTCAAGCCTTTTCCTGAGCTCGCTTGGGTCAAGCGCATAATGCGGGCATATCTCTATGTTTCCCTGTACCCTGCCATTTTCATCTCTTGGAATATTTATGTAAGCATACTCAAGCCACCTTGCATACATCCTGTTCTGCATATCCAATGCAGTCTCAGGGCTGTCAGCGCCGTCCTTGTTTTTCACAGGCGCAAACTCCTCTTCCCTTTTAACTTCCATTATTACTGATGATTTTGCATATTTTAATGCGTCAAAAACAAATGTCTCAAATTTTATTCCTGTTACTTCGCCTGCATATGCTGGAATCTTTTTAACAGCCTTGTGGTATGGAAGCTTAAACCCTCCTTTGTTAAGCTCTTCAACAAACTTCACATTAAGCATATGTATTGCAATGTTTCCTGCATTGAACTTCAGCTCATTGCCCTTCTTTGCCTTCATCTCAGCATCAGACATCTCGCTGTATTCTATAACCCCCATTTTTCCGTTTATGTAGCCGAGTATGCCGACTTTTTCTTCAGGGTTTGTCTTTTTCACCATTTTTGAAGACATCTGCGCTTTTGCAAGAACATGGCAGCCGACAAATACAGGGTCAAGCATCTTTACAAGCGCATTGTCAACCTGGTAATAGAATATTTCTTTGATTCCTCTTTTTTTCATATCATTTAATGCGCCTGACTCGTGCAATGCAAGTATAGAGCCTCCGTGGCCGTTGGGGTTTTTGAAAACCCTGCATTTTGTCTCAAGTATAATATTGCCATTCTCGTCAACAGCAGGTATCTCTTTTTGCTTGAAGAACATTATGTTGTTCGGGCTAAGGCCAAAATATTTGTTCTCTTTAAAGAAATTTTTAGTGTCAGCATCATTTGTGCTGCTTGTCATTATATACCACGGGATAATTGTGCTGTACTTTTTTTGTATTGCATATATTTTTTCAGCTTGAAGCTGGAAAAGGGATTTCTTTTTTACTGGCGATATTTTGAAGCATCCTTTCGGGCCTTCAAAGCCGAGCCTTGAGCCCTGCCCGCCTGCAACAAGAAAAGCAGCAACCTTTCCTTTTCTTAGATATTTTCTTCCTATGTTCAATGCCTTTATCATATAATTTTTCTGTTTCTGTGTTTTTGGTATTTCTATGGCTTCAGCTGGCTCAAGATGCTTTTTTTCATCATGCCTGCTTTTCAAAGAATCAAACCTTTCTTTGACAGCCTTAAAATCAATGTCAGATACAGAATCAAGAAGTTCTTTTTTCTGAATGCTTGTCAGCTTATTCCATTGGCTGAAGATGTGCTCTTGCTTTGCCTTGTACACATTCTCAACAGCTGTCTGGTATTCAGCAGGATATTTTATCATTTTATTATCGGTGATTTGAATATCGAATATTTAAATTTGTTGCCACCACTTGCTTTTAACAAGATATAGAAAAATACGCCAGCGCCCGGATTTGAACCGGGATATCCTTGCGGAAACGGGCTCTCAAGGCCCGCGCAGTACCAGGTTGTGCCACGCTGGCGTAGGATGTAAGATTTTGAATTGTTTTATAAATGTTTTTATAGACTTACTGGACAGTCATGCCGCCGTCAACAACAAGAACTGCTCCTGTGACAAAATCAGACTTTTCTGACGCAAGAAATACAACAGCATTTGCAATGTCTTCGGGCCTGCCCATTCTTTTCAAAGGTGTTGCAGCAACAGTCTGCTCAAGAACCTGCGGGTTAGCGCCTGCAGATGCGCCGGGCGTGTCTATTGCTCCAGGAGCCACTGCGTTAACCCTTATCTTTGGCGCAAGCTCAAGCGAAAGAGCTCTTGTCAAGCCGTTTATGCCTCCCTTTGATGCGCAGTAATGCGCAAGCTGGGGAAAGCCTATGAGTGATGCTATTGAAGAGATGTTGACTATCCTGCCCCCGTTCTTCATTTCTTTCGCTGCTGCCTGAGAGCAGAGAT
>JAHWHF010000046.1 GCA_019323415.1 Candidatus Woesearchaeota archaeon
CTCGCGCCTTGCAATTGAAGCCATGAATTCAGCGCTTTCATTGTTGTTCTTTGTGAACAATACTGGAATGCCGTATGAAACCATTATTGTTGTGAGCATGCCTTTGATTGCATTCGGGCTTATGTTCCTCATAGAGTAAATGTCCTGCTCGCCTTCAACAATAACTAGAGGCTTTTGAAAGTTCTTTTTCAGCTCTTTCAGCTGGCTTAGAAGCCTGCCGTCAACAATTGAGTCAACAAAGTCCTTGACTGTTTTGAATTCAACGCCTACAGACTTTGAAAGCACATAATCTGCACAATCCAGCCTCTTAAGCTCGACATTAAAGCCATTCTCATGCAGCTTCTCGATAAGCTTCGAGCCTTTCTCTCTTGTGTCAACGTAAATCATCTGCCTCTGCTCAAAATAATCAGTAAGTTTCGGTGCTTTGACATCAAGGTCGCCAAGCTCTTCTTTAACTGTTTTTAAATTCCTGTACATGCTGTTTTCCTTATGGTGAGAGCTCCACCTGTAGCCGACATCCCTTGTATCCCTTGTAACCAGAATAATAACGCGGCCTTTTTCCATTCTTCCTGTCCTTCCCTGCCTCTGAATCTTGCGTATTGCTGAAGGAACAGGCTCATAGAATATGACAATATCAACCTGCGGGATGTCAAGGCCTTCTTCTCCAACAGAAGTTGAGATCAGTATGTTGTAATTTCCCTGCCTGAAGTCCTCAAGCACTGAAATCTGCTGTTTCTGGCTCATGCCCTGGCCTTTTTTCTTTGCCTGGCCGACAAACACTGCTGCTTTTGCATTCTCAACAAGAGCAATCTCTTTTGAAATCCTTGAAGCCATATCCCTGAAATGGCTGAAAACAATCATCTTCACATCAGGATTATTGTCAATCTCATTCTGGATGATCTGCCTTAGCTTTGCAAGCTTAGGATGCTCAATATCCTCTGAAAACTGCTTTGCTTTAAGGTATGCTGTCTTGAAATTCACATCGCTGACAAGGTTCTGGACTGCTTTTGTTTTTCTCAGCCTGCTCTGCTCAAATATTGTTTCAAAATAATCAAGCAAAGGGCTAAGGCCCTGTGTTTCAATAAGCTCGAGAGCATGCTCAGCCTTAAGAGCTTCAGCTGAAAGAGAGACTGATTTCAGAACTTCAAAGCTCTTCTCTCCCTGTGCAATCATGCTCTGCAATGATGCCTGAAGCTGAAGAAGCTCCTGCCTTGAATAATGCCTTATATTGTGGACAATGTTGTACTTTTTAAGGTCTGCAATCTTTGTCATAATGCAATGGAGAAGGTATTTGTGGACTATCTTGAGCTCAGGAGGAAGGTCAACTTCAACCCATTCTGTATGGACTTCCTGGACATATGGAGCAACATCCTTATCCTTGTCTGTCCTTACCTCTATCTTCTCAATAAACAAGTTTGATACAATTTCCTTTATCTTCTCCTTGTCTGAGCCAGGTGATGCTGTAAGCGCAAGTATTCTCGGGTACTTTGCCTGCTTCAAATACTGTTTTGCAATGTAGACATAAGAATAATCCCCGACTGCCCTGTGCGCTTCGTCAAAGCAAATCATTGAAACATCTGAAAGGTCTGCCTTTCCTGATATGATATCGTTCTGCAGAGTC
This sequence comes from Candidatus Woesearchaeota archaeon, assembly GCA_019323415.1. GTDB lineage: Archaea > Nanobdellota > Nanobdellia > Woesearchaeales > WJKV01 > JAHWHF01. Next base: position 1,622 of record JAHWHF010000046.1, read on the forward strand.
TGCGGTGTTGAGAAAAATATCTGTTTTTCAGACCACAACAGCTTTCTTTTATCGGGCTCAGTAAAGCCTGAAAGCACTTCAGAAAGCTCAGAATAATTATCAACATCAAGCATTTTCTCGAACGTAGTCCTGTGCTGGTCAATCAATGGCCGTGTAGGCGCAAGGACTATAATTTTGCTCTTGGGATAAAGGCTGAGCCTGTGCGCTGCAAGCATTGTGCATATTGCTGTTTTGCCTAAGCCAGTGGGAAGAGCAACAAGAGTATTGTGCCTTGAGCATGTAGCGAAAATAGTCTGCTGGTACAATCTTGGCTTGAAATTCTTAATCCCCATACTCACCCTCTTGTAGATTCTTGATTTGGAAGGGTATTATAAATAAGTTGTGGCTATTGAAACACTCACTTTTGTGCTTGAAATCTGCAAAAGATTTATATATTCTCGGCTGTGCTTAAAAGTGCAGTGAGGGGTTATGGGTTTAATAGACAAATTAAAGCAGGTTTTCTTTGCGACTGAAGAAAGAAGTCTCACTTTATTCGATGAAAAGCTTCAAGAATCATTCTCGAAGGTGCACTCTGATGTGCAGAACCTCTCATTATCTGTAAAAAACCTGCATATAGGCCACCAGCTGACCAAGCAGGACATACAGAATCTTACTGCCTGGCTGGGCTACCTTAAAAGGGACAGCGAAAAAGCTGAAAAAAATTTTGAAAAAATCAGCTCATGGCTGATGTACCTGCATGAATCTGACCAGACACAGAAAAAATCAATTGAAAAGCTCGAAACAGAGCTCGAAAACCTAAAGCAACAGGCGTTGCAACATGTTGCAACGGGCGTTGCATCGCGGAATTCTAAGGTTTTAGGCTCTAAAAACAAAGAATCATCTGTTGGCGTTGCAACGGGTGTTGGCAACGTTGCAAACGTTGCTTTTGCAACACATGCAACAGGCAACAGCCTGTCAAACCCATTAAAAACACTTCTGAATTTCATGATATCAGTTGGCGAGCCTTTGCCCTACCAGGTAATTGCTGAAAGGATGGGAAAAAGCAAAATTACAGTGAGAGTCAACATGAACAGGCTCAAAAATAGGGGGTTGGTAGAGGAAATAGTGACCCCCTCAGGCATAAAAATGTTCTCTGCGAGCAATAAAGAGAGGGTAAAAAAGCTCTACAACGTTGAAGTTATATAGAAAAGTGAGAGTTAGCGCCTGCTTCTAAAGCTTTAAAGCAAGCACAAATAAGGGTGTTGCAGCATATGCAACGGCCGCAACAGCTGTTGGCAACACGTGCAACAGGCGTTGCAGCACAATTTCACGAATAAAAGTGAGAATCAGCGTATGCGCTTCTGGCCAAGGTTCTGGCTCTGGTTAAGTATGCTTTCCTTAATCTCTTTAAGCTCGTCCTTAAGCAGCTCTATTTCCTGCTTGAGCTTTGAAAACTCATCGTAAAGTGAGTCGCGAGTTGCCTCAAACTCGTCTATGAAATGATCGAATTCTTCCCTTAAAATCCCATCCCCCGACATAACGCACGAGAACAGGACAGTATTAATAAAGTTTTGCCTCAAAGCTTAAATAGAATTAAAGCCATAATGGCAGTATGCTCATCAAAATACTCGGAATACTTGACCTTTTTGCAGCCCTTTGCGTTATTCTCGGGCAGTATGACATAATCAGTTTCAGGCTTGCACTTTTCTTTGGCATAGTCCTTATATTGAAAGGCATTATATTCAAGGAGAACTGGGCAAGCTATGCTGACTTGGGCATAGGCGTGTACCTTATTCTAAGCGTGTTCGGCCTTCATGCGCTAATAATCAGCTATGCTGCTGCAATATATCTCGGGCAGAAATCATTTTTCTCTTTATTTGCCTAGCTCAAACCTTATGAAATATGTTACTGCAATTGCTGCTCCTGCTATTCCTGAAACCAATAGTGCTTTTCCGAATGTAAGGTAGCTTAGCATTGCAGCTGAGCCGATAACAAACACCATTGCAAATATGCTTAATGTTCTTGAGTAATAGAATATCCTGAAGCCTTCAAGCTTTGGAATGGGCAGCACAGATGTTACTGCCAGCCACAGGTTGACAACAACAAGCTTTGCTATCAATATATTTGATGTTGCCAATGAAACCCATTTAAAGAAAAATGCAAGCAGCAGGCTTGTAAATATGCCTGTGAATGATACAAGCGCCTCTTCTGAAAGCATCTTCCATTGCCTTGGCTTTCCAACCCTTAGCCGCTCTATCAATGAGAATGCAATTACCCCTGGAACTGCAAAGAAAGGCGCCCTTCCGTTTGTCAGGACAGCTACAAGCAGGCCAAGACCCAATCCTAAAGGCCATGCTGAGTAGGTTGCCTTGTAGCCTTTTGATATTGAAACAACCTTCTGCACAAACAGCCTTATTAGCAGTGAAAGAAGGACAACCAAAGATGCTTTGAACAATGAAATAAGGCCGTATCTGAAGTCAAACGTTTCAACGCCCCATTCAGTAAACGAGAATATGAAGCCAAGGACAACAACATTTATGAAAATATGCTTGATCTCTTTTTTTTCAAATGAAAAGTATTCCTTGATATTGTGAAATAACTTCATTTTATTATTTTATCATTGGAGTGAATATAAAGCTTTTGCTTGACCAGGTCTGCAAGCTCTTTCTCATGGCCTGCGCCGACAACTGCAACTATTCTCTGCCCCTGGAAGGTTTTAATAAGGTGCGCAAGGTTTGTTGCCATGACATTGTTCCTGTCCTCAACAAGGACCTTGTAAAAGCTCGGGTACCTCTGCTTTACAACAGAAACCATCCTTTCTATAAGCTCTTCATTTGGAACTGAAGAAAGGTCAAACTGTATCTGCGGCTTTCTTGTTATTGCGCTTTTAATTATATCCCATCCAAACCTGAACCTTTCCTTCCATGTAAAGCTTTTTGAGAAATTCCTTAGCGTAATCTCAATCTTCTGGTCAATCAATGCAATCTTAAGGTGCTTTTCCCTTGCTATAAGGTATGCAAGCTTCATCTCTGAGCCTGGCTTGACACCAACCATCTTGCCGAGCTTTTTCTCAATATACGCCCCAAAAAGGTTGAACATAAAGCCCTTTAAGCCCACATATTTGATGTCGCGAAGGCTTGGCTTTGGCTTTTTCTTTGACAACAACGCTATAAGCCTGCGCTTGTCAAGCTCCAGTGCAACTATATCAGGCTTAAAGCTCTCTATCCTTGCCCTTACCTCTTCAAGGCTCTGCCTGGCAATATGGCTTGTGCCAAGTATTGAAAGATTGTCTACCTGCATTAGCTTGTCTTTTCAATGCCTGATATTTAAATGTTCGCGCATTTTGTCTCAATTCTGTAGTGGTTGTTTCGTAGAAAGATTTAAATAGATTGCAGCGATTTTATCATACACAAATTTAAGGGAGGGATCATGATGTTAAAAATGAAAACAATTGCCGCGACATTCAACATGAGAGTGTTTACAGATGAAGGAGACTACTTTGGAAATGTTGAGGAAAGCATTCTGACAAAAAACAAGGTATTTGGCTGGAGAGTCAAAGCAACAAAAGGCTCATTCCTTGCTTCAGTTCTTGGCTCAGCTAAAGGCGTAATAGTGCCTCACCAGCTTGTCAAGAGCATAGGAGATATTATGATTATCTCAAAAGCTGCTGTGCCAAGCTACAGCCCTGAAGAAGAAGCTTAATTCTTTTTTTCTTGTTCTCTTTTTTTAAAAGTTTTATTTAACTACTAGAACTAATACCTAACCCATTTCTTTTCTTTTTCTGAATATTTTAACGGCTTTTTGTACTGCCTTGATTCTTTGAAATAAATCCATGCAACAACAGAAGTCAGTATAACTAGTGTGATAAGAACCAATGTTGCAAGAGGGTTTATTTTCAGCCTTTCCTGCGCAAAGACAAATATTGCAGGAGGCTCTTCAACTACTGCCTCTTCAGGCGCAGAAACGCGAACAGATACTGAATTTGATATTGTTGTATATGTCTCGTTAAGGCTTGAGTATTTGATGACTGCGCCCGGAATCTCATACCTTCCTGTAACATCTGCAATATAATCAAATGTCAATGACCTCTTCCTTCCAGGAAGCAATGTAAACTCCCAGCTCTTGTTCAGGTCAAATATTCGTGCAGATGCAGGCTCATTCCCTATGTTCTCAACAACAAGCTCAAGCTTGAACGTATCGCCAAGCACCAGCCTGTCTTTTGATGCATTCTTATAGCCCATAAGCACAGGGCCTATGAGAAAGGATGATTTAACATCGTCTGAGTCGCTTTTAGAGCTCAAATTAAAGACATTTCTGTCTGAGTCCTCATATTCAACCAAGAATTCGGTAACATCTGTCTCACGCGCGAATTTCGGCCTTATTTTGCCAACATCTGTGAGAACTATCCTTTCGCCATGCGAAAGCTCATTTATTGTAAAGTTCTCTAAACCTATAACATCAGTGTCCTGCTGCAAAGGGAAATGAAGCACAATGTTGTATGCTGGCTCTTCATCTTCATTATTCTCAACAATATATTCAATGTCAA
>JAHWHF010000003.1 GCA_019323415.1 Candidatus Woesearchaeota archaeon
AAGGTCGTATATTCTCTTTATTCTTTCAGCAGGAACTGCATTCTTGTGCGCGCATGTGCTGTGTTTGGCAAGGCTTTCCTGCCATGTCTTCTGCCTTGAGTCTTCATCAGGCACAAGATTTGAAATGTCAAGCTCAGCCTCAATAATTATGCCTGTCCCGTCAATGCGGTCTGCATGATGCCTTGCTTTTTCAAGTGATGCAAAATAAACGCAGTCTTTGTTTGGCGTGAAAAAACCAAACATGTCATAATCAGCCTGCCAGTTGTGCTTTCCTGTCTGGCCCCATGGCAAAAGCCCTGATTCAAGTATTGCTGCTAGAAGCTCTTTTGAAGTGCCGTGGAAAAGCACTATTTTCTCAATGCCTGTAAAATCTGTAGCTGTTGCCATCAAAATATTGGCGTTTAGAATGAATATAAAAACTTAACTACTTTGATTGCCGTGCTTGATTCCCCTGTAAATGTTCTGCCTTTGCTTATCAGAAAGGCTTTCAATAAATCCTGCTATAAGCATTGCAGGCTCAGTGCCAAGCTCTTTCAGCCTTGCCACCAAATCGCCATCAGCCACATCAGGATTCCATAACACGCCATTATATGCTTCTCTTACAGCCTTTAGCAGCGGCCTGTAATCATCCTGCAGCCTCTTCATCCTTTCCTTGTTTACTGTCTTGAGCTGTGCAGGGTTGCCAAAAACACTTGCATATGGCGGAACATTTTTTGTTATAACGCTGCCTCCACCTATAAATGCGTATTCGCCAATGCGAAGCCATTGCGCAATACCTGCAAGTCCTGATATCCTAACATGGTCGCATACTGTGACATGGCCTGCAAGGGCAGAGATGCTTACAAATTCAATATTGTTGCCAAGCGTGCAGTCATGCGCTATATGTGTCTGGCTGTATATCTTATTTTTGTCGCCTATCCTTGTCACTCCGCCGCCTTTTTCAGAGCCCCTGTTGATTACTGAAAGCTCCCTGATAAGGTTGTCATCTCCTATTACAACAGAAGTGCCTTTATCCTCATAATACTGGCCCTGTGGTGCAGAGCCGATGTCTGCAAAAGGATAGACAATGTTCCTGTTTCCCATTACTGTGTATTTTGCAACTGTAACATATTGCCTGAACTGGCATTCCTCTCCGAGCTTGCAGTGCTTTCCAATAACAGTTCCTATGCCAAGATAGCATTTTGGCCCAATAACAACATCACCTTCAACACTGACATTCCTTTTCAGCTTTGCGCCTTCGCCAATAACAATCTCAAGCCCGCCTTTGTCATTAAAGTCATCAGGCATTATTGTGCAGCCTTTGCTTATCTCAACACCATCCTCAATCTTTATCCTGCTTTTTGTGCTGCTGATGGTGACATTGTTGCCAATCTTGACATTTTTCCCAATCTCAACAATGCCTTCTATTGATGAAAACTTTCCTATAACTAAAGAATCATCGTGCTTAACACTATCTGCTATAAATGACCAACACTCGCCCCCCATGTGTTCAATGTATATTCTGGGATATATAAATTTAACTATCTAATAACCTTTTTATACCAAAACCCATTATAAATCAAAATGCTGGTACACGCCCTAAATCCAATCATTTTAAAGCTCGGATTCATAGAAATCCGATGGTATGGCCTGTTCTATGTAATAGGCTTTTTATTCGCAATATGGTGGACAAGAAAGTTCTCTGACTTCAAGAAGGATGATGTATATGACCTGTTTTTCTGGCTTATCATAGGCCTTATTGCCGGCGCAAGGCTGTTCGAGGTTATAGTATGGGAGCCTGCCTATTACTTTGCCAACCCGTTTGAGATTATTGCAATATGGCATGGCGGGATGTCATTCCATGGCGGCCTGATTGGTGTTGTTGCTGCTGCACTTATTTTCTGCAGAAAAAGAAAGCTTTCATTTTACAAGTTTGCAGACCTTATAGTTGTGCCTGCATCACTTGCAATGGCTCTTGTCAGGATTGGGAATTTCATAAACGGAGAATTGTACGGCACAATTACAAATGTTCCATGGTGCTTTAAGTTTCCAAGCGCAGAAGGATGCAGGCACCCAAGCCAGCTCTATGAGTCTTTCTACAACATTTTGAATTTCTTCATACTATTCGCAGTTACTAAATATAAGCAGAAAAAGAAATACAAAGACGGCTTTGTGTTCTGGACATTTATTTTTACATACGGAGTTCTGAGATTTATAACAGAATTCTGGAGATACTCAGACACAGCATATCTTGGCCTTAATCTTGGCCAATGGCTATGCCTTATAATGATTCCTATAGGCGCAGTTATGATGATTAAGTTTAGAAAGAAATAATCAGCGCTTTTCTTCGACTTCTTTAACAAGCTCTTTTATTAGAATTCCAACTTTCTTCTCGCCAACAACAGCATTCTCTCTTGTCCTGACATTGACAGTCTTGTTCTGAACTTC
>JAHWHF010000047.1 GCA_019323415.1 Candidatus Woesearchaeota archaeon
TACAATGCCTTTTTTATTTCCCTGGTACTGGACTCTTGAAAGCCAGTCATTGAAAGTGCTATTTGTCATCAAAGCCTGGCTCCAGTTCATTACAGTGCCTTCAAAAAAAGCCTCCTTGAACCTCAAGTCATAGTCATCAACAAACTCGCCGAAATCAATTATGTATCCTATTTCAGATGCAAGCGCCCTGAAGCCAGTGATATACAATGCCCTTTCAATATCCTGCTCGATGTCTCGTGTAAAATCATTCATTGAATACACTCTTGTCCTGACAAGGTCAAGCTCATCCATTTCCTTGTAAGTGTCCTGCTCGCTGCTAAGAAGGACTATTGCAAACCCAACAAACATCACAGAGAGTATTGTGTAGAACATTGCCTTTTTCCCATGCATGAATTTTACTGCCCTTACTGCCACACTCTCACCTCTGTTATTGCAGGGCCCCAAAGGTAAGGAAGCCCGCCCATTGTTATTGTCTCGTTTGATATAACTGTTGCATCAACATAGTCCCCAAGATAATCCTTGAGCCTATCGACAGCATCATCAACTGCTTCCTCCTCTGTATCAAAAGTCTGGCCGTAAGGAACCATCCCCTTGATAAGGAAAGTGAATGCAACAAGAGAGTTGAAAGGGTTGGCGGCATAGCCTGCAGTGAAATTCAAAGTGTATATGTTTGTCTGGTTCGGCATAATGTACGCGCCGCTGAACCCGAACCTTGCAAACTCCTGTATCAAAGGCTGGGGCGGGTGCGAATATAGTTTAAGGTGGTTTGACCATGCCTCCTGGTTTGGGTTTGTTGCAGTCCAGTAAAGCCATGCAATCTGCGAGTCAACAATAGTTGGAACAGAAGCATCAGGCACAAAATATCTCCACTCAAGGTTCTGGTAAAATCCTGAGAATGGGTTTACGCTGTATTTATAGATGGGGATTTTTGATGTTATGTCAATATAGCCGTACTCATATACCGGGTTGAAGTCTGTCTTTACCTCAACATATGAGTCTGAATATATCCTTCTTTGCGCGCCTACAAGCTCCCTCCAATGGTAAGTGTCGACTTCAAAAACAAACCAGATGTACTTGTCGCTAAGGTTCTGGTAATAAATTCCGTCATCCTGCATTGCTGCCTTTATCTCAGCATCGCTCCATGAAACATGGCTGCCTGCAACATTCTTCAATCCAATCAGGCTCTGTGTTCCGTCAACAACATAGTACAATGTTACATTTGTTGCCTGAAGATGAAGGTCAATGTTAAGCTGCTCAAGATTGCCAAGAACATAAACAGGCTTCTTGTATTTTATAGAGCATGATGATTTGACATCATACAAATATTTTTTTGACTTGTTTGCAAAAGTGTTCAAAATGTCTGTGCTGTAATTTATCACAATGTGCGATGCGCCGTCATCTCCTGCCTCATATCCTCCTGAGCCAAAAGTGAAAATTCCTGTTGCAGTGTTATGGCCTGCATGGAAATAATTCTTTAGGCCAGTAAGAAGCTTGCTGCCTGATGCTGCTGAACCCGGGACATATACGCCGTTAACCCAAGCTTTGAATAGGTTGTCTGTCCATGCAGACTCAATAAACCATTCTGCGCTGTGTATTGTTGCATTCTCAGGAAGGTCAACATTGTATGTTATGTTGACTACATTTCCGTTGTTAGCTGCTGCAGGCTTCCTGACGCTGCTTGACACAACATCTCCCATTATAATGAGCTGCGTGTTTTTCTTTGCCCTCACAACATATGACCTTGCAATATATCCTGTGCTTGACCTGTTCTCCATTATTCCTGAAAGCAGCCTTGGAGCTGAAGCAATAGAGCCTGTATTTGAAATAGGGTTTTCATAAACAGCTGCACCATTAATATAAAGCCCAAACCCCTGGTTTGAAGGGAACAGGCCTAGCCCAAAAGCTTTTGTAAGATTCTCTGCGCACTCGTCCTGGCCGGCTGCCCAGAAATCGCCTATCTGCTGGAGAATGCTCTTGTTCAGGTTTGTTATCTTGCCGCTCGCTATAAGCTGCTGCACAACAGGATTTGTATCATTTACCTCTGAAAGTTTCAACTCAGAAAGGGCCATTACAAAATCCTGCGATTCATGGTGCAGGTCAAGTATTGGCTTTTCAGTTATGTAAATCATTGGTATTGCAACAGCAGCAATCAATAAAAGTGAGACTGCAAAGAGCGCGTCAATTGCAAAATAAAATCCTCTGCTGTTTTTATTGCTGCCAGACATAAATCACCATCCTCACTATATCTGAATCATATGTCACAAACCTCACAACCTTGGCAAGCTTTGAATTGTCTCCGTCATACTGGCCTATGCCCTGCTCGCCGTTAATATCTACCCTTGTGCCGTTCTTGTATTCAATGAACATGTAGTAGTCTGAATAAGTGTTAAAGACAAGCTTTGTATCCTCATAGGACATGTTTGCAAATTTCATCAGCTTGGAATTTTCAATCCTGCCGTTGCCGTTTGTAATCCCGATTTTTTCAACATTTGATTCTGTCCAGTTTGAAGGCGCGCCTTCAGACATAAGCTGGTTTGAAATTGACTGCGCCTGTATCAGAAAATCATCATATCCCTCTGACTGCCTTGTGTTAAGAACAGAATTTGCAAAAATTGCAATGACAATTATAAAAATAAATACAGTAATCATGAATTCAGTATAATACACCTGCGCTCTTTTTTGCAATGTCATCTTATGTGTTTATGTAAACAACCCCGTCCTGCTTTACAATAAGGTTATCGCCTTTGTGCAGGCTGCCTGTGAAATTTGCAACAAGCAGCGAGAACTCATAATCGCCTGACCTTAAAGTAAGCTCGCTGTTCGCCATGCTGAGGTTATAATCCCTGAAGTTGACTTTGTTCGGGATATTGAATGTCCTGATATAGCCGTCAGTGACTTCGCTCGCAAGCTCAACCTCGCCTTTAATCCTGTATGAAAGGTCTTCAAGGCCTGCATAATATTTTGCTCTTGACTGGACCTGTGAATAATAAATGAATGATGCAAAGACTAAAAGGAATACAAAGAACAGAACGCCTAAAAGCATGATAAACTCAATTGATGATTGGCCCTTTTTTTGCATTTTAAAATTTTAACAAAATCGTGGAACATTTAAATTCCAACTTCAACATAGCTTCCTTTTGACTCAACAGATATCTCATATATGCCTTCATTTACAGGCAGGCTTCCGCTTATATTGATATTAGTGACATAGCCTATTTCATTGTCCCCCTGTGATGTGCTGAGGACAAAGAAAATTTCATTGTTTCCTATTGTGATTGACTTGACATTGCTTGGCATATGCGCCTTTATGGTAATTTTTGAAGGCTCACCAAGATAATACACTTTTTCTGCAGAATCAACTATCTTTCTTGCAATCTGGTCTGCCTGGGTCATCCTTATGTTGTCAAGTGTTTCCTGTGAATAAGTCTGGAAAAGGACAATGAGCACAAGGACAACTCCGAGTATAAAAGAAGTCAGCAGAAGATATTCCATACTAGATTGCGCTCTTGATTCCCTTTTTTTAAGCATGTAAATTTGAATATTTGGGGGTATTATAAAGGTTTTGGTTTAAAAATAGCAAGGAAAAGCCTGAAAAGTCACCATTTGACGAAAACAAAAAGTTTAAATATATCGCTCGAAACTTAAAGAGGCATGGTGGGGTTCCTGCAAAAACTGGTGCAAAGGTTTTTCAAAGACCTTTTCAATAAAAAAAAGAACATTAGCCTGGGCATTTACGGCCCTCCAAACGCAGGCAAGACTACGCTTGCAAACAGGATTTGCAAGGACTGGCTTGGCGAAGAGCTTGGCTCTGTTTCTAAGATAGCTCATGAGACAAGGGAAATCCAGATTAAAGAGCAGGTTAAGATAAAGAGCGGCAAAAAAGAGCTTGCATTCAACCTTGTTGACACGCCCGGAATAGCCACAAAGATTGATTTTGAGGAATTCATGAAAAAGGGCATGAACGAGAAAGAGGCAAAGCAGAGGGCAAAAGAGGCGACAAAAGGCGTTATTGACTCAATCAAATGGCTTGACAACATGGACGCTGTTGTTGTTGTGCTTGACTCAACAAAAGACCCTTACACACAAGTGAATGTCACGATTGTAGGAAACCTTCAGGCAAGGGACATACCTGTACTGCTTGTTGCAAACAAGGTTGACCTGAAAAGAAGCAATATCAAAAAAGTACAGTCAGCATTCCCCCAGTATGATGTTGTGGGAATATCTGCGCAGCATGGAAACAACATAGACAAGTTTTATGAGGCGCTGTTTGATGTTGCGAAAAAATAATAACAATAACTAAAAAATAAAAAACAAAAAAGAGATGAAAATGCTAACACTTCAATACATACCATATGCACAGATAGAAAACCTTAATTCTGGCCAAAGGATAAGCAAGCTTATCAATATTGTCAAGCAGGAAAACATAGTCTTTCTTGAGGGCAGGCTTTCAAAAGAGGAGGAAGCTGACCTTATCAAAAGGACAATGGAGCAGATAAGCTCAAAGTTCAAGGGCATTGAGATTGCAACAGTCTATCCTGACAAAAAGGATATTCACGGCCTGAAAAAAATATTCCTGAACGCCCTTTTGGGCAACAGGCAGGGAATGACAATTATAGGGCCCGCGACAATTGTCAAGCAGATAAAGAAAAACCCTGAAAAGATACAGCTTTTGACCCAGGACAAGAAGGGCCAAAGGAAAAAATAATAATCATAAACAAGAAAAATGCCACACCAGTGCGTAAGATGCAATACATTCTATGAAGACGGCTCAAACGAATTATTGAATGGGTGCCCGTGCGGAGGAAAGCTTTTCTTTTTTGTAAAGGACAAGAAAAAGATACAGGAAGTCACGCTAAAGCTTTCAGACGAGGACAGGCTTCAGATTGAAAAGGATGTGCTTGACATTGTCGGTGTTGAAAGGGACGAGCCTATAGTCCTTGACCTTGAGTCTGTCAACATACAGAAGCCGGGCAAATATGAGATTGACCTTGTCCATCTTTTTGAAGGCGACCCGCTTGTCTACAAGATGGAAGACGGCAAATACATGATTGATATTCCTTCCTCATTCCAGATGCACAGGAAAAAGGATGAGAAAAAAGAATAAAAAAGAGGAATAAATGTTCAGCATAAAAACAAACAACCCGAAGCTAAAGAAAATTATAGATAATGTTGAGAACAACAAGACACTGCATACGCTGTGGGTTGCATCTGATATTTCTGCAAGCAGGATGGGAATGCATGACCACGGCAAGTCGCATGTAAAGGTTGTTGCTGAATATGCAATGTCTATGCTTGAGCTTCTTAACAGCAAAGGCAAGGTTACAAATGTTATAAAAAGCTACAAGCTTGACAAGAAAATAAAACGGTTTGACCTTGACTACCAGGAGGACGAGGTTATAGTGTTCCTTGCATCGTGCCTGCATGATATTGGCATGGCTGTCCACCATGAAAAGCACCCTGAAGTCGGGGTGTACCTTGCAAACAACATACTTGACGACCTTCTTCACGGTGTTTATGATGATGAGGAAAAGACAATAATAAAGTCAGAAGTGCTTCACTGCATACTTGCGCACCACAACACTATAAAGCCGCTCACAATAGAGGCGAGCATTGTAAAGGTTGCAGATGCTCTTGACATTTCAAAAGGCAGGGCGCTTATGCCTTTCAACGGCACAGAGATTAACACTCATTCAGTTTCTTCAATGGCAATCGATAAGGTTGAGATATCAACTTCAGATGAAAAGCCTATTGTTGTTGAGATTGTCATGAACGACAGCGCAGGCGTCTTCCACATAAAGGAGATTCTTACACAGAAGCTCAAGGATTCAGAGCTTAGCAAGTATGTAAAAATAATATGTGTAATCAAGAAGGGGCTGAAAAAGGAGAAAATCGTATTTGAGTTGTGATAAAGAAACTATTAAATAATCACGCGCTTATTCTTTTCACTGGGGAAAATGGAGCTTAAGGACCAGATAAATCTTGACTTGTGGAAGCAGATACAGGACAAGTTTGCAGAAGTCATAGACCTCCCCATCGTAACAATAGACAAGGATGGAAATGAGATTGTTGTCTCAAAGACAAGGCCTTTGTTCTGCCAGATGATAATGAAAAAAAAGCCTGAGCTCTGCAGGAAATGCAAAACAAAAAACCTCGCGGCAATGGAAAAAGAGGGCAAGGGCATTGCGTTCTATTACTGCCACGCAGGCCTGATTAACATCATAGTTCCAATCCATGTTGAGGGAAAGCTTATAGGCGGCGTTGTATGCGAGTCAATCAAGAAAAGTGACAGCATGAGCCAGTGCCAGAGGCTTGGCAAAGATCTCGGCGTCCAGCCAATTGAGCTCATGGATGCGCTTAAAAAAATAATGCAGCAGAAAAGGGAGGACATAGTGAGGTTTGGCACTCTGCTCCACACTCTTTCAAAGACAATCCCGAAAGTCGTGCATGAAAAGTACCAGGACGAGCAAAAAATTTCAGAGCTTACGCTTCTCCAGAAAATAGGCCAGACATTGAGCTCAGGCCTTGACCTTCTTCCTATAATTGACTTCATAATATATTTCTTTGAAAAGCATCTTAATTCAAAGGCATCTGTTATTCTGATAGACAATGAAAAGAATGAAAAGAAAAAATATGTTGCAGGCGAAAAAACAGGCATTGACATATCGGCTGAAGAGCTCAAGTCATTGAACGAGGTTATGCTTGAAAATAACTGGATAATGAAAAAGCGCGATGAAATGTTTGTTCTCTCCCTGCCTCTCAAGGCGAAAAAGGACATAATAGGCGCAATCAGCCTCATGTCGCCAGATAATCTTAGCAGCAAGATTGAGTTTATTTCAATTGTATGCGACCAGACTGCGCTTGCAATAACAAATGCAAAGCAGTATGAGGAAATCAGGCAGCTTGCAATAACAGACAAGCTCACTGGCGTCTTCAACAGGAGAGAGCTTATGAACAGGATAACTGCAGAAGTCAACAGGTCAAAAAGGTTCCTTAATCCCCTGTCGCTCATCATGCTGGACCTTGACAATTTCAGCAACTACAACAACACATTTGGCCATCCTGAAGGAGATGAGCTGCTTGTTGCTGCAACAGATGCAATGAAATCATGCCTGAGGGATATTGACACAATAGGCAGGTATGGCGGGGAGGAGTTCACAATTGTCCTTCCTGAAACAGACTCTGAAAGCGCAGAAAAGGTTGCAGAGCGGATAAGGCAGAATGTTGAGAACATAAATGCAAAAAGAAAAGTCACAGTAAGCATAGGTGTTGTCACAAGCCTTGACCCTGACATTGAAAAGGACGGCCTGATAAAGATAGCAGACAAGGCGCTGTATGAGGCAAAAAATACAGGCAAGAACAAAGTTGTTGTAAAGAAAATAGTCAGCGAAAAAATGAAAGACCTTGATGAGTTTATGAACGGCAACGGCAAGAACAGCAATATGAAGCCAAATTAAAATGAGACATTTTGTTAATAGGGTGTGACATTTTTTACCACAAACTATATAATAGCACTGTCAAATTTCAACAATAGCGAGGTGATTTAATGGCATTAGTTGGATTTAACTTTTTGAAGATAAGCGGCGAGAGGACAGGCGAGCTTAAGGGAAAAATAAACGTTAACAACAACGTTATCCTTAGGAAAATACAGAAGTCAGCGCTTGGCCTTAACCTTGGCACAGACCAGGGAATAGAGGTTGGTTTTGAGTTCAGCTCAAAGTACAGCCCTGAAGTCGGACAGATTGTGATGACAGGCAATATCCTTCTTCTTGAGAAAAAAGATGTTGCAGAAACAATCTTGAGCACATGGGAGAAGGAAAAAAAGCTGCCTCCAAGATTGATGCAGCAGGTTTTTTCAACCATATTAAGGAAATGCAACATAAAGGCATTGAACATGGCTGAAGACCTTGGGCTTCCAAGCCCTATAAAGCTTCCAGATGTAAAGCTCGGCAAAAGGCAGGCGCCTGCGCCAGCAAAAAATCCGGCAGCAGCTTCACAGCAGAAGCCTGCAGCGCAGCCGCAGAAAAAGCCTGAAGAAAAAGGCTTTTTGAAGAAAAAATAAAATTAATTTTTTCCCTCTGTAACAAAGTTACAGGGGCACAGAAAATCCTAAGGATTTTCTAGTGTATTTTTATTTTATAGTCAAAATGGCAAAAGAAGTTTCATTAAAGGTTGCAGAAGCAGTCCAGGACGATGTAAACAAAGGCATTGTTAGGATGGACTCTAACTTTATGAAACAGATTGATGCCAACCCTGGAGATATTGTTGAGATTGAAGGCAAGAGCAAGACACTCGGCATAGTTGGAAGGGCGTATCCTGGGGACATTGGGCTTAACATTGTAAGGATGGACGGTCTTATCAGGAGAAATGCAAGGACAAGCATTGGCGAGGTTGTAAAGGTAATAAAAGCAGAAGTAAAGGAAGCTAAAAAGATTACAATCGCTCCTGCGCAAAAAGGGATAAGAGTCAGCGCATCGCCTATTGTTTTCAAAAGAGGCCTTCTTGGAAGGGCTCTTGTAAAAGGGGACATTGTTTCTCTTGGCGGCGCTGTCACAAGAAGAAAGACAACACAGGACAACCCGTTTTTTGAAGATGTATTCTCATCATTTATTGACGAAATGTCAAACGGCTTTGGCTCATTCGGCTTAGGAGGACTGAAGTTTGTTGTTGTAGGCACAATGCCAAAAGGAGGAGTAATTGTTACTGAAAGGACGCAGCTTGAGTACAAGGAAGAGGCTGTTGAAGAGATTGAAGAGGAAAAATTAATCACAGTCACATATGAGGATATTGGGGGCCTTGAGGATGAAATCAAAAAGATAAGGGAGATGGTTGAGCTTCCATTAAAGCATCCTGAGATTTTTGAAAGGCTTGGGATTGAGCCTCCAAAAGGAGTTCTTTTGCACGGCCCTCCTGGAACAGGAAAAACTTTGCTTGCAAAAGCTGTTGCATCTGAGACAGACTCGAATTTCATTGTTATAAACGGCCCTGAGATTATGGGCAAGTTCTACGGCCAGTCAGAGGAAAACATAAGAAAGAAATTCGAGGAGGCAGAAGAGAATGCGCCTTCAATTATATTCATAGATGAGATTGATGCAATTGCATCAAAAAGAGAAGAGACACACGGCGAGGTTGAAAGAAGGGTTGTTGCACAGCTTCTTGCATTGATGGACGGCATGAAAAACAGGGGCAAGGTTGTTGTAATAGCTGCATCAAACAGGCCTGATGCACTTGACCCTGCGCTTAGAAGGCCTGGAAGGTTTGACAGGGAGATTGACATTGGCGTTCCAAAGAAAAAAGGCAGGCTTGACATACTGAAAATCCATACAAGGAACATGCCTATTGCAAACGATGTTAACCTTGACCAGGTTGCAGAAGTCACGCACGGCTTTGTTGGCGCAGACCTTGAAGCTCTTGCAAAAGAGGCTGCAATGGTTGTCCTGAGAAAAGTGCTTCCTGACCTGAAATTTGACAAGAACGAGCCAATATCAAAAGAAATTCTTGAAAAAATGATTATCAATATGGATGATTTCAAAGAATCATTAAAGACAGTCAGGCCGAGCGCAATGCGCGAGGTTGTTGTCAAGGTTCCTGATGTGACATGGGATGACATAGGAGGAATGCTTAAGGTAAAACAGGAGCTTAAAGAGGCTGTTGAATGGCCGCTAAAGCACCCGCATGTTTTCACAAGAATGGGAGTCAAGCCTCCAAAAGCAATACTTCTTTACGGCGCTCCTGGAACAGGAAAGACACTGCTTGCAAAAGCTGTTGCGCATGAAACAGAGGCAAACTTCATACTTGTAAACGGCCCTGAGCTTTTGTCAAAATGGGTTGGCGAGTCTGAAAAAGGTGTAAGAAAGATATTCCACAAGGCAAGGCAGGTTGCTCCTTCAATAATATTCTTTGATGAGATAGACGCCCTTGCTCCAAGAAGGGGAATGGGCTCAGACAACCAGGTGACTGAAAGGGTTGTCAACCAGATACTTACAGAGATGGACGGCCTGCAGGAGCTTACAGATGTTGTTATAATTGGAGCAACAAACAGGCCTGACATTGTTGACCCTGCTCTTTTAAGGCCTGGAAGGTTTGACAGGATAATACTTGCAGAAGTTCCTGATGAAAAGACAAGGGCAAAAATATTTGAGGTTCACACAAAAGGAATGCCTCTTGAAAATGTTGACCTTAAGGAGCTTGCCAAAAAAACAGAAGGCTATGTCGGCGCAGACATAGAGGCAATATGCAGGGAATCTGCAATGATTGCGCTGCGAGAGGACATGAAGACAAAGAAAATAGGAAAAATACATTTTGAAAAAGCGCTTGAGAAAGTAAGGCCTTCAGTTGACAAGGAAATACAGGAAACATACCAGGAGCTTGCAGACCATTTCAAGAAAGCAACAGCAGAGCAGATAAGAAAAGACAAGCCAAGCTATTTTGGATGATTAATTCTAAAGAAAACCTTTATATAAATCTCTTTAAATTAATGAGTATATGAAAGAGAAACCTGGTGATAGGATTAAGGTCACATTGGCTGACAAAGAAGTAGAGGGAATTCTTATGCCGCTTGAGTCTGAAAAGCTTGTTATAAAGCTGGACAATGGCTACAATGTTGGCATTGACAAGAAAAAAGTAAAGAAAATAGATGTTATTGAGCAGTATAAAGAGCCCAAAGTAAAGAAGGACGGCATGATTGTTACAAAAAAAGGCCTTCCATTGATTTCAATTTTGCATACTGGAGGGACAATTGCATCTAAAGTTGATTACAGGACAGGGGGCGTAATATCAAGGTTCACTCCTGAAGACATTATTGCAATGTTTCCTGAGCTTGAGAAGATTGCAAACATAGAGTCAAGGTTAATTTCAAATATGTTCTCTGAA
>JAHWHF010000048.1 GCA_019323415.1 Candidatus Woesearchaeota archaeon
CGTCCCTTCATATCTGCTGGCAAAACTTCTTGTATAATTAAATACTCCATTATTTCTTGTAATTGCATAATCAAGGAGTTTGTGGTGGGGGTCTAGCTCTTTAAGCCTCGGCAGCAGCTGCTCAATAATGCATGTTACTAACTTCTCTAGTGCTTGCTGCGTTTTATCCCCCATATTTCATGTATTTTGAACAATAATATTTAATTTTTTCCACGATATTACCTCTGCTTCCACAATATTTATATAGAACTTCAAAATTCAAAGCATTACTTTCGATGGGTAGAGGCAAAACATTTATAAAGGGGAACAAAATTTCGGGGTTAATGGCTAGAAACTTCTTTGATTGCGGGAAAATAATCAGAGATAGTATAGTCTAAATTGCCTCGGTAGTGTAGTCTGGCCTATCATGAAGCCCTGTCGCGGCTTCGACCCGGGTTCAAATCCCGGCCGGGGCGTTTACGCTCATGAGCCGGTAGTTCAGCCTGGTAGAACGTCGGACTTTTAATGAAAAGTCCAAAGGCAATCCGAAAGTCGCGGGTTCAAATCCCGTCCGGCTCATAAATTATGGTCAAAATGGCAGCAGCAAAAAAATCACTCAAGCACCGTTTTATTCCTGTTCATACAAAGCTTGGTAAAACTGAAACCAAGGAAATTCTTGAAAAATATAATGTTACTTTGGCGCAGCTGCCAAAAATATCACTCAAAGACCCGGTCATAGAAACTATGAAGTGCGAGGTCGGAGACCTTATCAAGATAGAGAGGCAAAGCCCGACAATGGGCACTGCTGTATATTATAGGGTGGTTGTAAAATGAACAGGCACGCAACTCTGCTTTCAAGGCATTTTGAGAAAAACCCATTCGTAGGGTCAGACATTGAGTCGTTCAACAATTTTATTGATTTTGGGCTGCAGAAAATTCTTGATGAGATGGAGGCTATTGAGCCAGTAATCATCCCTCATGACATTGAGGACTTCAAGATAAAGTTTGACAACATCAAAGTCGGCAAGCCAATGATAATAGAGGCTGACGGCGCTGAAAGAAAGGTTTTCCCTGCAGAGGCAAGGCTGAGAAATGTTTCATATTCAGCAGATGTTACAGTTGATGTTTCTACACATATTAACGGAGTGCAGAGGGAGTCGTTCACAACAGTTATTGGAAAGCTGCCAATAATGCTGAAGAGCAACCGGTGCCACTTGAGCGGCCTTAACAAGGACGAGCTTGTTGAGAAAGGCGAAGACCCGAATGACCCTGGCGGATATTTCATAATAAACGGCACAGAAAGGGTTATCATTGCTGTTGAAGACCTTGCGCCAAACCAGATGCTTGTTGAAAAGCCAAGCACAGGAACTTCTGAATATGTCGGAAAGATTTTCTCTGAAAAAGGAGGGTACAGGATCCCGCATACAGTTGAGCGGATGAAAGACGGAGTATTTTATCTTACATTCACAAGGATAAGAAGGATACCTTTGGTTGTCATCATAAAGGCTCTTGGCCTTCTAAAAGACGAGGACATAACACACTTTGTTTCATCAGATGAAATGTTTGACGAGCTTATGATTAACCTGTTCAATTTTGAGTCAATAAAGACACAGGATGATGCGCTTGACTATATTGCAAAAGCGCAGAAAAGCACAAAGCCAAGGGACATAAGGATACAGAGAGTAAGGGAAACACTTGACAAGTACCTTCTTCCGCACGTCGGCACAGACGAGAACTCAAGGCTTAACAAGGCATACAACCTGTGCAAGTTCATAAAGAAATTTGTAAAAGTTGCAAGGGAAGACCTTCCATTGGATGACAAGGACCATTACAGCAACAAAAGGGTAAAGCTTTCAGGAGAGCTTCTTGAGGACCTTTTCAGGGCAAACCTGAACAAGCTTGTAAAAGACCTGCTTTACAATTTCCAGAGAATTGTCAAAAGGGGAAAGGTCCCTTCAATCAAGGTTATAATCAGGGACAAGCTGCTGACATCAGGAATTTACAGCCCAATGGCTACAGGAAACTGGGTTGGCGGAAGAAAAGGAATCAGCCAGAGGATACAGAGAGTCAACCATCTCGAGACAATTTCACACCTTCAGAGAGTTGTTTCACCTTTGTCTCCTTCACAGGAAAACTTTGCAGCAAGGGCGCTGCACCCGACACACCTTGGAAGATTGTGCCCAATAGAAACTCCGGAAGGTACAAACATCGGGCTGAGAAAAAATATGAGCCTGCTTGCTAATGTTTCACAAGAGCTGTCAAGCGAGGATGCTGTAAAGGCAGTTGATGCATTGAGAAATCTTGGACTGAGGTCAATACAATGACAGAAGTATACATAGACGGAATATTTGTAGGAACTGTTGAAGATGCTGTAGGCTTTGTCAAGCAGGTCAGGGAAGAAAGAAGGCAGGGCACAGTATTGCCTGAACTTAATGTTTCATATGACAAAAAAGCAGACATTGTAGACATCAAGCTTTCAAAAGGAAGAATAAGAAGGCCGCTGATTGTTGTAAGGGACGGAAGGCCAATGCTTACAGAGGAGCACATTTCTAAATTATCAAACAACGAGCTTTCATGGGAAGACCTTATCAAGGAAGGTGTTGTTGAATACATTGATGCAACAGAAGAGGATGACTGTTTGATTGCATTCTATGAAGACGAGCTTACATTTGAGCACACACACCTTGAGATTATGCCTCTGGCAATGTTCTCACTTTCTACTTCTCTTGTTCCATACTCAAACTTCAGCCTTGCAACAAAAGTACACACAGGCTCAAAATCACAGAAACAAAGTTTGGGATTCTATGCTGCAAACTATGCAGTAAGGATGGACACAGACGTCAATCTTCTTTATTATCCTCAGGTTCCAATTGTAAGAAGCGTTATGTATGACATTTCAAAAGAGGCAGAGCATGCATCAGGCCAGAATGTTGTTGTTGCTATCCTGAGCTATGAAGGATACAACATGGATGACGCAATTATTATCAACAGAAGCTCTATTGACAGGGGCCTTGGAAGAAGCACTTACTACAGGCCTTATGTTACGCAGGAGCTTAGATATTCAGGAGGACTTGTTGACCAGATATGCATTCCAGACAAGGATGTAAGGGGATACAGGTCTGAGTATGATTACAGATTCCTTGAAGAGGACGGAATCATTTATCCAGAAGCAAAAGTCAGGGAAAAGGATGTTTTGATTGGAAAGACATCACCTCCAAGATTTTTGAGCTCAGCTGATGAGTATGTTCTTGCATCAAGCGTAAGAAGGGAATCATCAACTGCAATAAGGCACGGTGAACAGGGTGTTGTTGACTTTGTACTGCTTACAGAAAATGAGGAAGGCCACAAGTTTGTCCAGGTAAGGATAAGGGACGAAAGAAAGCCAGAGATTGGGGACAAGTTCGCTACAAGGTCTGGCCAGAAAGGTGTTGTTGGAATGATTTTCCCTCAGAGCGATATGCCTTTCACAGCTTCAGGAATAGTTCCTGACATCATATTCTCGCCTCACTCAATTCCTACACGTATGACAATTTCACATTTGATTGAGCTGCTTGCAGGAAAAGTCGGCTC
>JAHWHF010000049.1 GCA_019323415.1 Candidatus Woesearchaeota archaeon
CATCAAATCGCCGTAATCAGGCCTTGCAACCATTTTTTCCTCTGTCTGGTCTGGATGCCCTGATATCTGTACGCTTCTGTACAGGTCAATAGGCAACCCTGTGCATGCAGATGCAATAATGCTTGCAGCTGATGTCTTTCCCCAGCCAGGCTCTCCTATAAGAAGTATGTTTTTTCTCATCAGGTGGCCGAACATCATAGCCCATAAGTTGAATGCCTCAACCTCTGTTCCAGAACCGTCAGCAACTTTAAGAACTGTATTATCAATAAAATAATTAGAGCTGACTACCTCTAGGTTGTCCTTTAGCTTTTTAACAACATCTGAAATCTCCAATATAGCCCCCTCGTAAAATACATCTAAAGAACCCTTTTTAGAGACGTAAGAATCCAGTATTTATAAAGGTTTTGGCATGAATGCCACTTTAAAGTAGTATAAGAATTAGTCGTTTTTCTCTGTTGTGACAATCTCTGCAATGACTATTCCAAGAAGCACGCTTAGCGCAAGGCCGTGCAGTATGTTGTAAAACACAAGAAAGCCTGCAACTTCCATTGTGACAAGCATTGTAAGCGAGTTTGGAAGTATTGAAACAAGCCATACAAGCAGGCCAAACATCACTCCTTTTGACAGCTTAACACCAGGTATGCTTTCTTCAAGTATTGTATATACAAATGCAAGTATCTGGCCGTACATTAATGCAAGAAGCACAGCCCACAAATACCAAAGCCCTGTCATAACTCTCCATACATCAGCAGGCATTACAAGAAAAACCCAGCTGAACAGAAAGCCATTTGTCAAAAGATTAAACAGAAATGCAACAATGCTTGCAAGAAACCCTGCTGCCAATGTCCTTTTTATTGTCATTGTGTTTGATTTAGTTATTTAATTTATATAGTTTTGCTTGTCTTAAATTGGTGATAAATCATTCAATTACAGCCTTGATTCTTCTTACACCTGCTGCAATTGATTCTTCTTTGAGAATCTTGAAATGGCCAAGCTCTGATGTATTGGATATATGGGGGCCCATGCAGATTTCTTTTGAATAATCGCCAACAGAATATACAGAAACCTTTGCAGGATATTTTGCTCCAAACTCTGCCTGCGCGCCTGAGTCAAGAGCTTGCTGAAGAGGCATTTCCTCTCTTTTAATGTCAATGTGCATTTCAATTACTTTGTTGACCTCATCCTCAACCTGCTTTAATTCTTCAGCTGTAAGCTTTCTGTCAAAATTAAAATCATACCTTAATCTTTCAGGAGTTATGTTTGAGCCTTTCTGCCTTATGTCTTTTTTCAGGACTTTTCTCAATGCCTCGCCAAGAAGGTGTGTTGCAGTATGAAGCTTTGCTGTAATCTCTGATGCTTCAGACAAGCCTCCTTTGAACCTTTGCTCAGCGCCTATTCTTGACAATTCCTGATGAGCTTCAAATTCCTTATCAAAGCCTTTTTCATCAACTTTGATCCCTTTTTCATTTGCCAGCTCACGTGTCATCTCAAATGGAAAGCCAAATGACTGGAACAAAAGGAAAGCATTTTTGCCGTCTATATCTCCTTTTTCAGCTAATTTTTCAAACTCGCGCAATCCCCTTTCAAGAGTCTCTCTGAACCTTTTCTCCTCTTTAAGCAGCTCATCCATTATGAACTTCTTGTTATTTTCAAGTTCTGGATATCTTTCTTTGTAAATAGAAACAACATGCTTTGACAACGGCCTGCACAAATCTCCTTCAATGCCCAATAATTTGCCGTGCCTTATTGCCCTTCTTATGAATTTTCTCAAAACATAGCCCTGGTCAACATTTGAAGGACTTATTCCACGTTCATCACCCAAAATAAACGTTGCAGCCCTTACATGGTCAACAATAATGCGCACACTTCTTTCCTGCTCATGCGTAAAATTCTCAATCTTTGCCAATTCCTTTAATTCATCAATCATTGGCATAAACAATTCAGTCTCATAAACATTCTTTTTGCCCTGCAGCATTGCTATTGTCCTTTCAACACCCATTCCTGTATCAACATTCTGCTGCTTTAATTTCTCATACTTTGCTTCAGCATTCTTGTTATACTGCATGAACACATCATTCCATATCTCAAAGTATTTTCCGCAGTTGCATCCTGGCCTGCATTC
>JAHWHF010000004.1 GCA_019323415.1 Candidatus Woesearchaeota archaeon
GGAACTTCTTTGAAGATTTCATTAAGCAGCTCTTTCTTTTTTGCTGTTATGTCTTCAACTGTCCAGTTTGTCCTTATCATCCTGACGCCGCAGTTGATGTCATAGCCAACACCGCCTGGGCTGATGATGCCTTTTTCAATATCAAATGCAGCAACACCGCCTATAGGGAATCCGTAGCCCTGGTGCGCATCTGGCATAACATATGCTGCTTTTATTATTCCAGGAAGGCATGCAACATTTTCTGCCTGCTTTAATGTATTGTCTTGCTTGATTTTCTCTAATAGTTTTTCAGAAGCATAAATAATAGCAGGCACTTTCATATTGCCTGACTTAGGTATCTGCCATGTGTTCTTGTCTATTTTCTTTAGTTCCATTTATCGTACAATTCTATGAGGATTATAAAAACTTAACTGAGAACTACTTTTTCTTTCTCTTAAACATCATATAGATTGTGAACAGCCCAACAATGCCAACTATAGCAATAATGCCTGTTGTTGAGAATTCAGGCACACAGTTCGGCGTGCATGTTCCTGTTCCAGTAGCAGGGTTGCAAATAGGCTGGCATGATGCTGTAGGTTTTCCTTCACCGCAGCCTATTGTAATTAGCGGAAGCACTTTAGGAGTCCCGCCTACACATTCACCAGCAGAACAGTATGCTCCTACTATGCATTTATCTTCTTTTGTGCAAGGCCAGCCTTCATTTGCAGGCTCATATCCCCAGTCTCCATTTGAAAGGCATTTTGGTCCAGTTCTGCATTGCGGGTCATATTGGTCTTCATTAACTGGCTCACCAATAAGCTTCATTGCTCCTGCATAACCTACTGAAGTTGAGCATGCAAGGCGCGTTATCTTATATTCCCAACTCTCGCTTATTTTACAGCAAACAGGACCTTGACATATTTGAGTTGGGATGTCTAAGCAAGAAAATACTGAGAAATAAGAAAATTGCCATGAGGGATGAATTACGAGTTGAAGTTTATTGCACATAAAAGCAGTAGGCACATCTACGCAGTCTTCCTCAAATACGCAGCAACCCGAAAGACAACCTACATCATTAGAACAGTCATAGACATCATCATAGTTTAAATATTCCCAATCAAGATGTGCATCGATCAGGGCATTGCATGCATCTGCGTCTGCAACGTCAAAACAACCCTCGCGGAATTTACAGCATGCAGCAGATACTTCCTGCATCCCTAGACTTATAAAAATCAAAGAAATTATTAAAAATGTTATTTTTTTCATCTTTTTTAAAAATGTTGCATGGCGTATTTAAACTTTCCTAAACGTCAACAACAACCTGAACATACTCTGGAGTTATTTCCATTTCATTGTATGTTGCTGCTTTGACTCCGCCGAGAAGCTCGTATTTTTCTTTGAATTTTGAGCCAACTAATGTTGCTGTTAATTTGAATTTCTCTATCTTAATCTCTTTAACAGAATTCAGCATAAATTCCTCTGCATCTATAAGATACAACAATTCCTCAAGCCAATTATACAATAGTGATTTCTCGTCACTGCCTTCAACCTCAACCTCTTTCTCAATATCAGCGTCAACATTTTCAGTATCTACAAATATAGAATACATTGCAAGTGCTGCATTTGCAAACTGCTCCTCCAAATCCCTGCCGTATGCCCTGAACTTTGCATCAGCTGTGTGCTCAAGAAATTCGTATTTCATCAGTACATCTCAATCTTAGGGATGTCAAGGTCTTCATCATCTTCTTTGTCTTCTTTTGCTGCCGGCGCGCTGCTCGCGTTATCAGGATCCATGAATCCAAGCCCGACCATTTCAGTTGGCCCTGAATCTTCTGCAGTGCCCCATGTGCTGTTTGAACTTTCGCCGACAATTGCCTGAAGCATCCTTATCAGTTTCCTAAGCTCCTCTTTTGAGTCTCTTGATGTGTCAATCTCAATTTTCATTTTCTCACCTTTTATTCATTCCAGTAGAACAGCTTCACAACAACAGGCTTGTATTCTGAGCTGTTTCCTGCCAAAAACAATGTGTCTGCATAAACCCTTTTGTCAGTTGGCAGGCTTTCAGGAATGTCATTAATATTGTCTAATGCAACAGCACTGAAAGCATAAGAATATTTAAACCTTGCAGGTAAGAAGCTGCGCGCAAGAAGCTCTGCATCAATGCAATTGCTTTGGTTGAAAATCATAAGCTGCCTGAACTCGTTGTTGTACTCAAGGTTCTCGAGAAGGTCAACAGGGTCCTGCTCAATTCCTCTTGTCAATGATGAGGGGATTACATAAATAATGAAAGCTCCGCCTAAAAGTATTGCAAGAAGGACTTCAACTGTTTTCAAGTATGCTTTTTTGTTCATTTTTAAATCTTTGATTTTGATTATTGTAGTGTTTTGTTTCCGACGCGCCAGTCAAAATCATTAATAGGCGCTATACCGAAGTCAGACTTGGCCTGCTCATAATTTGTGCTTCTGCTGTTGTTAAGCTGCTTCAGCTTTTCATATGAAAGCCCCTGAAGCTTCTGCAAAGCTCCAAGCTCTATCCTTGTATTCACATATTCTGATATGTTTGAAAATGTGCCGTCATGAAGTATTATTGTATATGGGTTCCTTAATGTCAGGCTTATGTTCAGCTTTTCAGATGTTGTGTTATACGAGCAGAGCTCAACATCCATGTTATCTGATACAAAAGCAATGCCGTCTTCATCATAAAAGTCAATTATGTCCTTGTTCTGAAGCAGTATGCAGCTGCCGCCATATGCAATGCTGTGCGCTGAGCCGTCATAATAGCTGTGATAATGGTCGTGAAGAAGCGTTACGCCAAGCTTAAGCGTGCCTGAGTCCATATAATTGAAAATCATGCTTGAGTTTGCCATTGGATAAATGTTGTGCGGGCCTTTTGAATATTTGCAAACAAATGAATTATTGTTAAAGCTTGATGTGCCTGCAACATTGTATTTGAAATTTTGCGCAACATAGTTGCCATTAAACCTTATCTGGCTGATTAATGAGTCAGAATATGCAACCCTTAAGCTTGATGTGTTTGAATGGCTTTGGGTGCACTCCAAGTCGTATTTTCCTGAATCCATGGGATAATCTGAATCAGAGCTTACCATATACAACGGCCCGTCTTTAAGGCTGTGGAAAAAGAAAAGCCTGTGCTCATCTATCAAAAACTGCCTGCTGTCAATAAATGAGCTGTTTGAAGTGTTCCATTCATAAGGAAAAGATAATGATACAGGGCTGTAGCCAAGCGAGCTGTCGCTTACATAAACCATTATCTTCTGCACAGTCCATGCAACCTTTTCCTCATCAGGGTTTGTGAATTTTTCCTTTAGCTCATCAATGATGCTTGTCTGCGCAATCTCTGGATTGAACAAAGGGAATACCAGCATGAAGAATATTGTCAGAAAAATAGTGAATATTGCCAGGCTGATCGCCCAGTCAAGATTCAGCACACCCCTTTTTTCAATATTAGCCATGAACAACAGTCCCAACAAATCTTCTGTTAAGAAGGCATTGCCTCAAGTTCCTTATGCCTTTTAATATAACAACAGTTATGTTGTTTTTCTGCACAATGCGCGCAGCCTGCCTGTCAAGCACAAAATGCTGGCCCGGCTTTTCCTCTATTTTTTTGAAGAATTTGTTGAACTTCTCATATGTGATGTCAGGCACCAGCCTTGCATTCTTGCTTTTTCTCGGATCAGATGTGTAAAGCCCGTCAATATTTGTAACATTGATGAACAGCTTTGAGCCGACTGCTTCTGCAATAGATGCAGCAGTGCCGTCGCTTGTCGAGCCTGGCCTGAAGCCGCCTGTGATGACAACCTTGTGGTGCTTCAAAAGCCTTTTCACTTCATTTATGCTTCTTGGAACATCAAGGTTGTATTTTTCAAAAAACTCTGCAAGAAGAACTGCATTAAGCCTTGTTGATTCTATTCCAACCCTGTTCTGCTTAAGGAATGACTTTATGCCTTCAGCCCTCAATGCATTGATGTAATCCCTGGCAGTCTTTCCCCCGCCTGTAACAATAACAAACTTTCTTTTGTCTTTTGCAATAATATCTTTCAATTCCTTCAAGAACTTGTGGTGAACATTATCCGGCACTATGACTGAGCCACCAACTGACATCACTATGATTTTGTCTTCCATTCTATCACCTTTTTTCAGTTTAAATATTGGATAATTTATAAATGTTAAGATAAAAACTCAAGCTCTATCTCTGTTGCATCATGCGTTGGGTATTCTTTTGCAATTGCGCAGTTTGGATATTGCTTTGCAGCTTTTTTTGCAACTTTCTGTGAAGTCAGTATCCTCAGCTTGAAACCATCAATAATAAAGTTCTTTCCATATTTTTTTTCTAATTGTTTTTTGAGCTTGTTTAGTTTATTTATTATATTTGCCTGCTGTTTTTTTGTCAAATTGCTTAACTTCTTCCTGTAGCCAAAGCCTGGCTTGATTTCATCAACATAAACTGCGCCTCTTACAAGCATTCCTTCTTTTGTTACAGCATCAAATTCTGTTTTAGCATTCTTTGCCCTTCTTTTCAGCCTGTTCCCAAGCTGTACTTTGTCTTTCAATGTTGCAGTGCAGTAATGTATCCTTAGCTCAGGATATTTTTTCATAAGCTCAAATGCAAACTCCTGAGAGCCCTTTGCAGCATAGCTCAGCTTGTTTTTGACAGTAAGCCCTAGCTTTGCAACCTTGTCAGCGTTCAAGTCTGAAAACTCAAGCTCATTGAAGTTAAAGAAATCAACATTGTGCTTTGCATATTCAATCAAATCAATTGTTGCCTGCCTAAAGCTTTTGTGTGGTATTATTGGTATTTCTATTCCTTTAAGCCAGCCAAATTTTCTCGCATACAGAAGCCTGTACCAGTTTGCCTTGTTGAGCAGCTCAGGATGGAACCTTATCTCATCAAGCCCTGCATCATATAATTTTTTCAGCTTTTCTTCATCAACATTCTCAAGAGGAGCATAAAGGTGTATGTGGAATTCTTTTCCAAACCTCTTCTTGAGCATCTTGATGTATTTGACTGTCCTTTCAAGCCTCATTAAAGGGTCTCCGCCTGTTATGCCTGCTCCTTTGCTTTCGCATAATTCTGCCTCTTTGATAATGTCTTTGTCATCTGATATTAGCCATTCATTGGCCCAAATATTGTCTTTGTTCTTTTTCTTTTCAGACAAAGGGCAGTAAAAGCAGTTTCTTGGGCAAAGCCCAGTCACAAACAGCACTAATTTCTTTCCATGCACGCAAAGCTGGCAGCCTTTTGCAAGCTCTTTATTTCTCCATGAGCAATATTGTGTTTTTTGCATAACAATATTGATTTTTGTATAGATTTATATATATGTATGTTTGAGCCAGCTTTCATGGAAACACAAACAAAATTGACTTTGCAACAGATACTTGAAATGTCTGGGCATGAGATTGAAAGGGGGGTTCATATTGACCAGGTCAAGGCATTGCCTCTCGACCAGCTTGAGAATTATGTTGACTCCCTTCCAAATAGGGTTGAAGTCAGGGAGCATGCAAACATATACCTTTCTTCAGGCCAGTTCTGCGAAAGGTTCAAAATAGGCTATTATGCGCAAAACGGAGAAGATGTTGCTATTGTTGATTTTCTTGCAGCTTTGCAGATTCAGAAAGGAGTTAACCCGTATTTTCTGCTAAGGAATGGAGATCAAAGCAAGTCCATGTAATTCTTGAAAATTACATTCTCAACTTCAATAACATCCATTTTTTTTATTTCAGCTATTTTCTTTACAGCCTCAATAATGAATGAAGGCTCGTTTCTTTTATCCTGAAAAGGGCTCAAGTATGGAGCATCTGTCTCTGTTACAAGATTGTTTATGTTTGTTGCCTCAACTATGAACTGCATCTGCTGGCTTCTAACAACATTTGTAGGCACTGTAAAATACCAGCCCTTGTCATTCGCTTTCTTGACAAGCTGCTTTTTGCCGCAAAAGCAGTGAAGAACTATTTTTTTGTTTGATGATGACTCAAGCATGTCAATAACATCCTGCTCAGCTTTCCTGCTGTGCACAATCAGCGGCTTTTTTATTTGCTCGCTTAATTTTATTATTTTTTCAAAAACATCTTTCTGTGCTTTGCTTTTCAAAATTGCATAATCAAGCCCGACTTCACCCAAAGCAGCAATATTATCTTTGTTTTTCCTGATGAACTCAATCTCTTCATCAGCATCAAATTCCTCTATCTTTATTGGATATTCGCCTGACTTTGCCTCTTCCTGAAGAACTTCTATTGGATAAATGCCCATTGCGCATTTTACATTCTTGAACTTCTTTGACAATTCCAAAGCAAACCTGTTTGAAGAAGGATTCACTCCATTTGCAACTATAATTGCATTCTTTGCCCTTTCAATAACATCATTCAAGTCATCTTTGAATGCAGAATGGTCGAGATGCGCGTGTATGTCAACTAACATTTTACAATCTGTCTTTCAATGCAGCTGCAATAACAGGCAGGGCAATTGTTGCATCGCATATTACATTGACAAACTCCCCTTTTTCACTCATTTTTCCCCAGCTTATGCCTTCGCTCAAAGGAGCTCCTGAGCTTCCTCCAGGCTCTGCCCTGTCCATTGTGATCTGTACTCCGAAGTCAGCGCCTTTTGGAGCAAACTGCATTGCCTGCTGTATGTAATTCTTTGGAACCCCGCCGCCAACATAGAATATGCCTGCTTTTTTGCAGTCCCATGCAATTGACAAAATATCTTTAAGGTCCTCAAATGCATTTACTTTTGTTGACTTTCCCTGCGCAATATGCCCCCATATCATAAGCCCAATGCCTGAGTCAGACATTGCAGGGCAGAAAATAGGTATCTTTTTTTCATAGCATACCCTTAATATTGAGTCTTTTGCCTTTACAAGTGAGCCCAATTTCCAAAGAAAGTCCTTTATATTTGTCTCATCCTTTAAATCATCAAAATGCTTTTTGAAAAAATCCTCAAGCCCTTCATAAACTTCGTTTGGCATAAAAGAATCATAAATCCTGTCAATCTTTTTCTTTCTCAGCTCCTTGTCATCAGCATCAGCTCTTCCCTGGAAATGTGAATAGCCAAGCGCTTCAATCAAATCATGTGTCATGTTTGCGCCTGTTGTTACAAAAACATCAATCCATCCTGCATTGAGCATGTCAATAACAATTTTCTTCATTCCACCTGGAACCATTGCGCCTGCAAAGCCAAAGAATAATTTGCAGTCCTTGTCCTTTATCATTTTCTCAGAAATCTCAACAGCCCGCGCTACCCTGCCAGCGCCCATAACGCCAGACTCTGACATCTGCTTTACAAGCTCATTTACTGACATTCCTTTCTTAGTTTGTATCTGAGTTACTTTCTTCATAGTCTTATCCTGTTTGGGAAGTATTATTTATAGGTTTCTCTGGCACGCCTGTAATAGGGACTTCCTCAACACGCTCAACAAGCCTTTGCCCTTTATATTCAAATTCAAGAAGCATTTTCTCAAATTCAGACAGCTCAGGATACTGGTCTGTGTTGTATTCAATAGCTATAACAGCTCCAAAATTAAATGTAGCAA
>JAHWHF010000050.1 GCA_019323415.1 Candidatus Woesearchaeota archaeon
AAAATACCTCAAAAGATCTTCATATGTAAAATCGCTGTAATGAAGCCTGACATCGCCAAAGCCGTTTATTACAGCTTCAACTGAAGCATTCAGAAGCATCTTGTTTGACCTGTAGATTGCAAGGTGTGCGTCTTCCTGGTCAATCTTTCCGCCGTATGCTGCTTCTTTCAATTCGTTAAGTACAAAGTTATTGAAATATGTCCAGCAGTATCCGTAGCCGTCTTCAGTTGCATTTCTTAGAGCATCAGAATATGTGGGCATTTCCTTTCTTGCCTGCTGGCTTTTATTCCTCATATAGCCTTTGAACAATGCAATGTGAGCATCCTCCTGCTCAACATGGCCTGCTTTTGCAAGCTTTAGCAGAAGCTTTCCGTATGTGTCTCCGCATTCAGAGCTTTCGATCTTCACATGTGCGTTTCCGCATGCAACAAGCCCTTCAATGCATGCAAAGTTAGCTTCATGCCTCTCAAGAACTCCTTTTTCAACTAAATGATCAAGCTCTTCTGTAAAAGTCCTTCCTGAAGAGCACAAATGTTCAAAACATCCTTCCTTGATTCCAAACAGTATTTTCCTTGCGTATTCATCCATAGCAATCACTGCACAAGAAAGGAAGAAATACCAATATATAAAGCTTTCTGTTCATTCGTCACCAAAGGGTAGTAAAATAAAGCAAAGCTTTATATATTAGTTTTTTATATTAGTATATAGAGGCGGTGTTAGAGGCACCTTTATGTTTGGGGATTATGAACCAGTAAGAGAAAATTATGCAAGGAAACCGTATTACACCGGCTCAATTGATGACATTCTAGTTATACAGGCAAATGAATGGGCTGTGACAGATGCTTCACAAAAAAGGCCTTTGATAGGCACTGGCGGCATAGTAACATGCCTTGCAGTAGTTGGTTATGACCCTAATGCCAAAGAGGGCTTTATGGTTCATTTCAAAGGGCAGTCGAATGTGCCTTTCACTTTGTATGACCTTCAGGACGAGCTTAAAGGAGAATATGAAATGAGGATAATCGGCGGCACTTTGCATGAGCAGAAGCTTAGGGCAGACTATATTGTCAGGATGTTTGAGGAAAAGCTGAAAGGCTCTTTTGTTGAAAAAGACCTTCTTGGCAAGAAAGTAAGGTCAATTGTCCTTGACACAAGAAATGGAAAACTTTACAGGTGCAGGAGGATGCCTGTTATTGTCACACAAGTTATCCCTCACACAGGCGCTGTTAAGGTTATAGGTAACTAAAATGTTAATAGATGGAAGCTCAATTGATGAATATGTTGCAAATGGTGTTGCGTATGCAGCAGAGTATCTTGGAATTGAAGTTAATGGTGATTTCACAAGAGCATGCTCTGGCCCTGGGGACAAGACAAAGGCTCTGGAGGATTTTATTTCAAAAGGCTATCCGTTTGCATATCTTGTTTTTACAGTAACAGACTCTTTCAAAAACGGCTTTCCAAAGAACAGGCTTGCGCCTTATCTTTTCCAAAGGCAGGCGCCTGCTGATGTTTTGAAGCTTGCAGAGCTTGCATCAGACAGGAACACTTTGCTTCAGGATGTTGCAGATTTTCTTTTGCTTTCAATGAGCGTTAATCCAAACTTCATGGGCAGCTTCAGGGACTATT
Organism: Candidatus Woesearchaeota archaeon; assembly: GCA_019323415.1. Classification (GTDB taxonomy): domain Archaea; phylum Nanobdellota; class Nanobdellia; order Woesearchaeales; family WJKV01; genus JAHWHF01. The sequence continues at coordinate 1,624 of JAHWHF010000050.1, forward strand.
CACTGAACGACCTTGAGTTTAAGGCAAGCAGGTATTACGGCCAGGTTTCAGAGAACTGCGAAGATGAAGGTTTGGCTCAAGCACTTGGGCAGCTGGCAGTTGAATTTGAAAAATATCTTGTTATAATGAAAAGGTTTTCACATGAATGCCTGAACCAGGAAGTTATTGACAGCGCAGTTTTCCAGCAAAGGGAAAGCAGGCTGAGGCAGGGCGCATACAATGACATGCTTGACAATTTCCTTACAGAGTTTTCAGCATACTCTGCTCTGACAAAAGACGGGATCCCAGAGCAGGACAGGCCTTTTGTAAACAAGATGATTAAGAACCTGAACAAAAAGGCGCAGATGCTGAAAAAACTAAATCCTGAATTCAAATATGAGCCAATAGAGTTGGTGCATTGATATGACTAAAATACTGACTATCGACGAACTTGCAAAACAAGGAGAAGTTGATGTTAGCGAGTATGGTCTTAAAGCAGAAGGCTTGGCAATTCTAAACAAAGCTATGCATGAATTAAGAGAAGATCCTAATAATAAAGATGATGAGTTTGAATGGAGATTAAAACATTATGAAATGGATCTTGAATGTGCAACTTACGATCACCAAAGAGAGGCTGCAGAAGCAGCAATCCAAATGACAAAAGAGCTTATGAAAAAACATCCTCAGTTACCTGCAATTAATTATGAGGTAGACCCTGCTTTTGTTGTTCCAATGTCTTCAAGAATTGACGATACGCCAGCTCTAAGAGAGGAATTCAAATGGCTTGTTTCAACTGACATAAAATTTATGGGCAGGTATGATTCCACGCCTCAGATGGAAAATGTAGAGCCTTTTGGAATAATAATGGCAAGAAGTTCTGATGAAAATGAAATGCCGGGGAAATTTGAATCTCATTCTGCTTTGTATGATCCTAAAGATTTTGAAGGAAGTTTTCAGAGATGGCTAGAAGCTGCCAGAAAAGTCAGAGAATCTGGAGCAGGAGGAGTTATAGGACAAATGCTTGTT
>JAHWHF010000051.1 GCA_019323415.1 Candidatus Woesearchaeota archaeon
ATAAACACATCCATCCTCGCCAACATATGCAAGCTTGTTGTCAAACAATTTCTTGATAATAGCAAGCATCTCTGGAATATGCAGTGTTGCTTCAGGATAAAATTCAGCTTTCTCAATGTTCAGCGCCTTAAGGTCTTCGAAAAATGCCTTTTTGTACCTTGCAGTGTACATGTCAAGGCTTATTCCCTCTGCAATGCTGTTCCTTATTGTCTTGTCATCAACATCTGTAAGGTTCATTACCTGCTTTACCTTGTATCCCTTGTATTCAAGGTATCTTCTAAGAATATCCTGGCTTATGTATGCCCTGAAATTGCCAATGTGCGCAAAATCATACACAGTCGGGCCGCATGTGTAAAGCGTGGCCTCGCCTTTTTTCAGGGGGTTAAATACTTCAATTGTCCTTGTTAATGTGTTGTACAGCTTCAGCATTTTTCCCACAAGCTCCTTAGATATTTTTTGCTTTGCAGCAATTCTTTCTTTCCTGTAAAAACTTCAAGCGTTATTGTGCTGTCATATTTGTATTTCTTTAATAATTTAACGATTTTTCTCCAGTTGATTTTTCCGTGGCCAAGGCATACATGCATATCCTTGTCTCCTCCTTTGTTGTCAGACATATGGATGTGGCCTATTCTTTTTGGATATTTCTTAAGAAAATATTCTGTCTTGTTTGTTTTTGAATTAAGGTTTGCATGGCCGACATCAATATGAAGGTAAAGGCCTGGAATGTTTTTCATGAGCTTGTCGGTCAACTCAATCTGCCTTTTTGAAGCATCAATAAACTCAATCATCACCTTTACTTTATGCTTTTTCCCTTCTTTTACAAGCTCTTTCAGAATATGGCAATACCATTTGTATTCTTCTTTTGCAAAAAGCCTGAATGCCGGAATAAGATGAACATTCATGAATTTGATCCCTAATTCTGAACAAATGAGTAAATCTTTTTTGAATTCTTTTAATGTCTCGTCCCTAAGGCTTTTGAACGGAAGGTTCATTGCCCCAAACGGGCTTGTGTGGCCGACAACTCCCATTTTGTTTTCTTTCAGGTATTTTTTGAAGCCGGCTATTCTTTTATTGTTCCATTTTGAAGAATCAGTATCTGTAGGCTCTAAAGTAAGGTCTATAAAATCAAACCCGTTTTTCTTTGCCCATCTTGCCTGAGGCATCAGTGCCAGTACGGGGCTGTTCATTATTCCTATTTTCATTTTTTCTCAACAACAAAGAACATGTGGTCTTTCTGGAAAGGGCCGATGTATTTTGAATCAAGCACTTTTACTTCATTTTCAATTTCTTTCCTGAAATCCTTGAATATCTTTTCTGTTTTCTCTGCAACATTAATGCTTTTCGCCTTTACAGCAATCATTGCTATGCCTTTTGGCTTAAGGAACATCCTTATGTTTTTCAGGAATATCTCTGCCTGGTTTCTCTGCGCAATGTCCATATAGACAAGGTCAACCATTCCGACTTTGTGGAAATATTCCTCAGGCTTGTTTGCATTGCCGAGTATAGGGCACATGTTTTTTCTGTTCATGCATACATATACTAAATCACGCACAACCCTTGGCGCAAAGTCTAATGCAAATATTTTTCCTTTTGCGCATATGTCTGACATGAATGAAGGGGTATAGCCGTGCGATGCTCCAAGATAAAGCACAACTGAATCCTCGTCAAGGCCTTTGATGTTAACGCCTTTCACTATTGCAGCTGCCAGCTTGCTTCTTTTAGGCTCCCATTCCCTAAACTCGCCATTATTGGCCTGCCTAATGTTCTCGCTGAATTCCTTTTTTCCTGGAACAAGGTTTTTTGTAAACAAGCCTTTCCCCATTTTCTGGAAGTTTGGTATTGCCATTATCTTACAAATCCTCTCTGTATCTTAAGATTGCTTATAGGGTAATTAGGGTCTCTTTTGATTTTCTTTTTTGGCTTAAACCAGTTGAATGTAAGGCTTAGCCAGTAAAGTATTGCAGGTATGAATGAAATAAGCACAACAAATACAACAACCCAAATTCCTATGAAAAGTATGAGGTTCATGGGCCAGCACCTCCAATTATGTTGCTAATCAGCCCTGTTTTTTTTGGCGCAAACTGCCTTGCTATTTTTGATGCAAGATTTTTTCCTGTTATTGTCTGCAGCCATACTTTTCCAGGGCCAGTCAATGTTGCAAGGAACAATCCTTCTGCACCGAACAATATGTTTCTTGCGCCCCTCACCCTTTCAATATCATAATCAACGCTTGGCTCGTACATGACAATGTGGCCTGTGTCAACCCTTAATGTCTGTCCTTTTTTCAGCTCATACTCAAGAACCTCGCCTGCGCTTTCAATAAATGCAAGGCCGTGCCCTGAAAGCTTCTGGAGAACAAAACCCTCTCCTCCAAAAAATCCCCTTCCAAGCTTCCTGAACTCAATGTCAAGGTTCACTGTTTTCTCAGCGCAAAGAAATGAGTCTTTCTGACAGATAAATATTTGGCCTTTTTTTATTTGTATTGGAATAACTTTTCCAGGAAGGTCAAGGCAGAATGAAACCATGCCTGTGCCTTCATTGCACGTGAATGTTGTCATGAATATTGACTCGCCGCCAAGCTTTCTTTTTATTGCGCCTGTGACTCCTCCTTTCATTTTTGTTGAATAGTCTATATTGTCTGACATCCACGACATGCCGCCTCTTTCGCCTATTATGCTCTGTCCTTTTTTCAGCTCAATGTTCACAGACTGCATGACTGTGCCTGATATTGTGTATTTCATTTTAGTTTCTCCTCAAGCTCTTTTTTCATCTTGTCTCCGACAAATTCGCCCTTGTAAAGGTCAACTTTTGCAGCAAGGCTGATCTTGTTCGCAAGCATTCTTGCAACCTTTCCCTTTTCCTTTGCCTGGCTCACAAGAGGGTGCTCAATAATTATGCCGTGCTTTGGAGGCCTTGCCCCTGTCCTTATGTGCCTGAACAACGCCTTTTCAGCTCCAAGTAGCTGTATTGTTGAGCTCGGTATTTCAGCAAGCTTTACAAGCGAGCCTGCAAGCGCAAGAAGCTTTGAGCCGATTAAAGGCCCTGCAAGCGCCTTTATGTTAGGGCATGTCTCATCCATAAGAGCTTCAAGATATTTTTCCTGGCTGTTCTTTAAGCTGAACAGGCTTTCAATCTGCCTTGCAAGTGCAAAGATGGCGTTGATATCCTTTTCTTTTAGGTCAGCGCCCATGCTGAGCTCATTCTTTATTCCAAGGCTTGCAAGAAGCTCTGTTTTTGGCTTCTGCAAAATAAGCTCTGCAAACTTTTCATGGCTTTGTATTGATTTTGAAAACTCAGGGTTGTACAGCTCATACCATTCTCTCAGCCTTTTTGCAAGAATGTTTATGACTTTGTTAACCTCATCAAGCTGGTTTGTTGACTGTATGATTAATGAGTCGTTCTGCACAGACTCCTTGACAAGAAGCTTTGTTGCTATTGTGTTGTATTCCTTGACTTTTTCCCAGTTTTTCAGCATTGCATCTGTGACCATGCTGAACTTTTTCGGGTCCATTGTTATTTTTACGCCTTCAAGCTTCTCTTTTTTAAAGCCAAGAAAGAATGATTCAGGATAT
>JAHWHF010000052.1 GCA_019323415.1 Candidatus Woesearchaeota archaeon
AATGAGTTGTTCAAATCATTTGCATAAACAGTATAATTGCCAGGACTAAATGAACTTGTATTTAAGGTATAATTGAAATCCCCATTAATGTCTGTTGTCAGGTTTATTCCAAATATAGTAGTTCCGTTTACATCTTTGATAAGTATCTCAACAGTGCTGTTAATTGAAAAATTATACCCATTAAGATAAGTATTAGTTCCCTGCACAACTGATGAAGGATTTACAACTAATAATGAATTTGATACAGCTACAGGAGAAGTTACCTCAAGATTTACATCCTTATTGTTGGATGGCTGGTAAAAGTCTATGGCATAAACTGTGTAATTTCCTGCAGTAAGATTCTCAGTATTGTATGTATAATTGAAGTTTCCGCTTAAATCTGTTGTCACATTTACTGAAAATACTATTGTGTTGTTTGAATCTTTAATTTGTATGTTGATTGTGCCATTGCCTGTGAAATTATAGCCAAGAATATCAACTAAATCTCCTATTTCAACACTTGAATCTGAAAGCAAAAGAACAGAGCCCGCAGGAGTGTCATCGCAAATATCGCCAATTCCGTCTCCATCATCGTCTTCCTGGCCGGGGTTTGAGACTTCAGCGCAGTTGTCATCTTTGTCAGCAACTCCGTCTCCATCATTGTCAATGATTGCACAATATTCAATGTTAACAAGGATATCATCAAGGTTCGAGTAATAAGGGGATGAGCCGGATTTCAAAATCCTGAACCTTATGTCAACATTTGTTGCCTCTGCAGGTGTTGTTATGAATGAGTCAAGGCTGCATGTATGCGATGTAGGAACTGCAACAACAGGGACACTGCAAAGTGCGGTCCATCCAGAATCATCAATCTCGACTGAGAGTATTGCGTTTGTTTCTTCATGCGTGAAGCTAAGCTCTGCGCTTTCAACTGTTTCAAAAGCAGAAACATCGTTCACCCAATGGACTTCATAATGATAGTCTGTGTTTGGAGGGCTTAAATCAAGATTTGCAGAGTCTGGGCCTTTCGAGAACATCAGCAAACTGCAACTGTCACATGCATCCCCCTGTCCGTCTGAATCAGCATCATTCTGGCTTGGGTTGTGCGCATTTACACAATTGTCTGTGCTGTCAGGAACACCGTCATTGTCGGCATCACCTGCAATTGGCAGGCCGGTGTATGTGTGCTTTATAGTAAAAATAAGCATGAAAACAAATGCTGCAACAAGAACTGTCAGTAGAATATGCTCTGCTTTTTTCTTGACAATAGTCTTAACCAACCTACAACCTCTCTTGTATTGGAATTAACGTAAATTTCTTTATAAACTTAACTGTAATCAAGAAGCTTCTGCTGCCCTGTTTTTTTCTCTTCAGGAAGAGTTTTGGCCTTTTCAGCAGCTATTTTTTCGCCAAGCTGCTCTTTTATGCTTAATGCAATCTTTTTTCCAACAATTGAAGAAAGCTCTTCAACACTTATTTTTTTTATTTTTGCAATGTTTGTAAGGCCGTAATCATACAGCTTTCTTGCCCTTACCCTGCCAACACCTTTCAGCTTAAGAAGTGTAAGAAGCTCTTCCTTTACTCCATACTGCATCCTTATTCTTAATTTCTTCAGCTCAGCAAGTATGTTTTTGAGCTTGAGTATTCGTGCAATCTCTTCAGAAGAATAAAGCATCCAGTCGCTGTTGCTGACTTTTATATTAAGCTCTCCTGGCCTTATGTTGTATTCCTCAAGAATATACTCTTCGTCCTTTTCTTCAATCCAGTCTTTGAGAAGCAAGGCAGTTTTGAAAGAGAACAAGTGAAGGTCATATTCTTCAGCATAGTCATTGAATTTCTCAAACAAATAATCTTCATGCTCTGCAAGCTTTTCCTGTATTGTTACATAGTCCTGGACGCTCACCCTTAGCAAAGGCCTGAGCTCAAGTGTCTTGCATATCATATAAAGGAAGGTCATGTCAGTGTGCTTTTTTGTGTTTGCCTTTTTCATAACTTCTATCATTGTCTGCGCGCTCAGCGGGTCAACATAAAGCTCAGCAACCCTTTTTCCAAGTGTTGTGGCTTCAATAGAATCTTTCTGATTTTCAAGCTCAGACGCTGAAATGAAATCATTCTTTTCGCCAAATGTTTCTATAAACCCGTTATCCTCAAGAAGCTTCAGCATCTTCAGTATTATTTTTTCT
>JAHWHF010000053.1 GCA_019323415.1 Candidatus Woesearchaeota archaeon
GCATATTCGCACGCAATGTCTTTTGCAATTCTTGTTGAAATCTGTGTATCCATCTCAGTCAATGGGAATGTAGCGGTATAAACTTCGCCTTTTCCTTTTACAGTCTTGAGCCCAAGGTCTGCAATAGTTCCTATGCTTCCAATGCTTGATTCCTCAACAGCAAGAAGCTTCATGTGCTGTTCTGCACACGCTGATTGAATTATTGAAATTAAGAATATTGCAGATACAATTAAGAACATCATCCTCTTTTTTTTCATTTTATATATAAAATCACTTTGTTGTATTTAATTTTATTGGAAAAAGCCAATTCGGTAGATTTTTATAATAGTTGGGCGCATTATGGATTTCATGGCCTACGAATTAATCATAACTGAGAAGCCGGCGGCTGCAAAAAAAATCGCAGAAGCCCTCGCAGATAAGAAGGCAAAACGCGAAACAAACCAGAAAGTTGCTTATTACCTGCTCAAGCATAATGGCAAGGACATAGTTGTCACATGCGCAGTCGGCCATCTTTACGGGCTTGCTGAAAAAAATAAGAAAGGCTGGACATACCCTGTTTTTGACATTGGATGGAAGCCGACAAGCGAGCTTACAAAATCAGCAGCATTTACAAAAAAATATCTTCAGACAATAAAAAAGCTTGTCAAGGATGCAAATTCTTTCACAGTTGCAACAGACTATGATGTTGAAGGTGAAGTTATAGGCCTTAATGTTGTAAGGTTTGCATGCAAGAAAAAAGATGCAAACAGGATGAAATTCTCAACACTTACCAAATCAGAGCTTGTAGAGTCTTATGAAACTAAGGTAAAGCACCTTAACTGGGGCCAGGCAAATGCAGGCGAGACAAGGCACATGCTTGACTGGTACTGGGGAATTAATTTGTCAAGGGCGCTTACACTTGCAATAAAAAAAGCAAGGGGTGGCGGATTCAGGCTTATGAGCATAGGCCGTGTCCAGGGGCCTGCATTGAAATTGTTTGTTGACAGGGAAAAGGAGATAAGCGCATTCACTCCTGAGCCTTTTTGGATACTTCAGCTTGATACTGAAAAGCAGGAAACGCTTATACAGGCATTCCATCAGGAAGGAAAATTCTGGGATGCAGACAAAGTAAGCCAGATTTTTGAAAAAATCAAGGACGAGAAGAACACAACAATCAAGGATATTAAAAAAAACCAGTTCAAGCAGCAGCCTCCAAACCCGTTTGACCTGACTTCACTGCAGATAGAGGCTTACAAGGTTTTGAGAATGACTCCTAAAAGGACTCTTGCAGTTGCGCAGGACTTGTATATTGGCGGTTTTATATCATACCCAAGAACAAGCTCACAAAAGCTTCCTGCAAAGCTTGGATTTAAGAATATACTGAAAGGCTTGAGCGAGCAGGAGCAGTATAAGGAACTGTGCAGCCAGCTGCTGAAAAAGAAAGAGCTTATACCAAATGAAGGAAAAAAGACAGATGATGCGCATCCTGCAATTTATCCTACTGGCACAGTGCCTAAAAAATTAAAGGACGAAGGCAAGAGATTGTATGACCTTATAGTCAGGAGGTTTCTTGCAACATTTGCAGAGCCTGCATTAAGGGAAACAGTTAAGGTATTTTTTGATGTCAAGGAAGAGATTTTTGTGGCAGAGGGCTCAAGGACTGTTCAGGAAAACTGGCACATATTCTATAAGCCGTATATCAAGTTCAAGGAGATTGAGTTTCCGGCAATGGATGTTGGCGAGACACTGCCTGTAAAGCAGCTCCTAAAGATTGACAAGCAGACAGAGCCTCCGAAAAGATACACTGAGTCTTCTATAATCAAAGCTCTTGAAAAGGCAAACCTTGGAACAAAGTCAACAAGGGCGCAGATAATTGATACACTTTTCCAGAGAGGATATGTTGACGGCAAGCCTATTGGCGCCACAGAAATTGGAATCAAGACAATAGAGATTTTGGGAAAATATGAGCCCGAGATTGTCAGCGAAGAGCTTACAAGGCATTTTGAAGTAGAGATGGAGCATATAAGCACGGGAAAGGCAAAAGAGGATGCCGTTCTTGATGAAGCAAAAAAAAGATTGGCAAAAATTCTTGGTTCTTTCAAAAAGCATGAAATGGAAATAGGCAAAGGCTTGAGCGAGGCAGAGAAAACAGCATATGCAGCTGCAACTATAATAGGCAAGTGCCCTAATTGCGGCGGCGAGCTGCAGATAAGGAAAAGCAAGTTCGGCAAGTTCATAGGCTGCACAGGCTATCCTGACTGCAAGACAACATTCGGCCTGCCAAACAATGCAAAAGTAAAGCCAACTGGAAAAACATGCAGCGAATGCGGCTACCCGCTTGTTGAAGTAAGGTATCCAAGGCAGAGCCCTAAAGAGGTTTGCATAAATCCAAAATGCATAACATGGACGCCTGAGTACCAGAAAAAGGAAAAAGAGGAGTTGGAGAAGAAAAAGGAACTTGAAAAGCTTGAAAGCCAGGCGCAATAAAGAATGAAAAAAATTCTTGACAATGTCATTGACTCCTTGAATAAGTCATTTGAAAAAACTTCAACAAAAATAATGTTTTCTTCACAAAATTACAAGCCAGTCCTGCTTGACAAAAAAAATTTTCATCCTATAAATATCTCGAATGCTGAAAAAAGGAAAATCCTGTTTGTTGATGGAGGAAATTCTGTGATACTTGACTCTGCTTCATTTGTTGTTGAGTTTGTGAGGGTATTTGGCTGTGTTTTTGAGGGCAGGAAATGCATTAAAAAAAAGAAAAAAGAATTTTTTATTGTTGTCAAACTTGAAAAATCACAGAATAATTTTGTGTATTCAACTGAAATGTTCC
>JAHWHF010000054.1 GCA_019323415.1 Candidatus Woesearchaeota archaeon
AAGCAATGACAATCTTGTCTCCGAGCGGAGTTTTCTTTAATGATATGCTGCTCAGGTCTGCGCCTGACATCTTATGCCTGACGTATTCCTGTATCTGGAATTCCCTTATTTTTTCCTGGATAATTTTTCTTTCAATCATTTTTGAACATCCCCTTTGGCAGCCTGCTGCACTGGTTTAGCTTTTGGCTCTTCTTTTTTAACTGGTTTTGGAGCCTCTTTCTTCAGCTCTTTCTTTTGCTCCTGCTTTTTTGATTCCTGTTTGCCTGCCTCTTTTGATTCCATGACTGCAACCTCAACATGGCACTGCTTCATCTGCATCCTTGCCTGCCTGCCCCTTTTCATGAATTTAGGGCCCTGCTGTGCGTTCATATGGCAGATTACAAGCTTGCCTGTTGCAAGGCCTTTCATCTGCGCATTTGCTGTTACTGTGTTAAGCAGGCTCAGCAATGCCTTTGATGCATTTACTGGAAATCTTGCAGGCCCCATTTTTTTTCTGTGGCCAACATTGTGATTGTACTTTCTGAAAGGCACAGGCTCCTTCATGTCAACAACATTCTGGAGTATTGTCTTTGCCCTTTCCAACGGCTTTCCCCTTAATACGCTGCAGAGCTCAATACAGTGCTTTCTTGATATAGGCATGTTTCTTGAAACTGCCTTTGCCATGTTTTCCTTGACATTGCAACTGTATTTGTATTCTGCCATTTTATCCTTATTTCACTGAAATCGAGCCTGTTGATTTTGTAGCTCCAATACCCGGCGCTGAGTGCTGGACAGACTTTCTTGTCTGCGCAAAATCGCCAAGCTTTAGGCCTATCATTTCAGGCTCAATCCTCACTGCCTCGAAATTGTTTCCTTTGTGAACAAGAATTGTTTTGCCGACCATCTCAGGCAGGACGACCATTTCACGTGCGTGTGTCTTGACTGCATCTTTGCCGTTCTTCAGCTTTCTCAGCAAATTCTTCTGCTCGTCAGTCAGCCCTCTTACTATTGACCTTCTCGGATTTGAAGGAAGCATCTGTGCAAACTCCTTAAGGCTCAGCTTCTGGAGCTCCTCCAATGTTTTCCCCCTGTAAGTGAATTCCTTTTTAGCCATTTTTTATCTACCTTTTCCTTCCTGTTCTTCTTGGCCTCAACTTGCCGACCTTTCTTCCTGGCGGCGCGTTTCTTGGCGCAATTGTTGATTTTCCTTTCTTTGATGAACGTGATTTTCCGAATGGGTGGTCAACTGCATTCATTGCAACTCCTGATACAGTTGGGTAAAGCTTTCTTCTTGCCTTCTTTGCATGGTATTTTACTCCTGCCTTAACCATTGGCTTTTCAAGCTTTCCGCCGCCTGCAATCCTTCCTATTGTTGCCCTGCACATTGCCTGGAACTGCCTTGTCTTCTTTGAAGGCAGCTGTACAAGAACCATGCTGCCAAGCTTCTGGAGCACTGTTGCAAAGCTTCCTGCAGCCCTTACAGCTTTTCCGCCGTCTCCTGGCTGCATCTCTATATTGAAAATTGCAGTTCCTTCCGGAATATCCTGAAGCGCGAGCACATTTCCGTTTGAAATTTCAGAGCCAGGGCCTGCTGAAACATTATCGCCGACCTTTATTCCTTCAGGCGCCTGCATTAAAACATAATCTTTTCCAAACATGATTTTAGCGAGAGGTGCTGAATGACCTGGGCAATGTATCAAATCTATTACTGTTCCGGTCTTTTGTGATGCGATGTACTGGCCGTATTTTGGCTGGCCCTTGTACCTGAAGCTAAGCGCCCTATATCTTGCGCCTCTTCCCCTTCTCTGCTGTATTAGATTCTTTCCCATATTATATCAGCCCAAGCTCTGTTGCAATGTCAATTGCAGGCTTATCAGGTGAAAATTTCACATAAGACCTTTTCTCTCCTTTTGGAGTTATGAAAATGTTAACGCCTATAACATTGCATTTGAATATTTCCTCAACTGCTTTTTTTACATCTGCTTTTTTAGCTTTTCTGTCAACAACAAACAGCAGCTTGTTCTCTGATTCCATCAGCCTTACTGCCTTTTCTGTTGATAATGGATAATTGATTACCTTGAACGCGTCAAATTCATTGCTTTGCTTTTTTTCTTCTGCCATTTTACATGAATAGTTTCTTTTCCTTCATTATGCTTAATGCTTCAGCTGTCCACAATGTCAGCCTTCCTGGATGCGCGCCCGGCGCAAGGATTTCTGCATTAATGCTGTGGACATTCTTTACGTCAACGCCTGGAAGGTTCTTGCATGCCTTCTCAAGCTTGCATGGTTTTGAAACAACTATTAGCGGGCCGACTTTCTTGACATATTTCCTGTTCCTCAGCTTTCCTCTTCCAGCCCTTATCTTCTTGACTGAGCATCTCTCAAGCTCGTCTTTAAGGTTCAGCTTAAGCAGCATGTCTTTTGCCTGCTTTGCCTTTTCAATTGACTCAACACTTGCATCAAGAGCAAAAGGGTATCCCTGAGGGACTTTGTGGCCTCTTGCCTTAACAACATCTGATACAATTGTTGCTGATATCGCGCTTAGTATTGCTTTCCTGTTTTCCTTTTTGTTAATGTGCTCTTCCTGCTGCTTGTATGATTTTGGCGGGTGCGCCCTTCTTCCTCCTCTTGTACCTGGAGCAAACGCGCCTTCCCATGTAAACTGTGCGCCTGATTTTGCCATTACTTTTCTTGGAACCCTGCTTATTCCTTTTCCATATGATGCCTTGTAATCTCTCCTTCTTCTTGAGATTTCTGTAACTGCCCTTTTTCCTGCATCAGGCTTTGCGCCGTAACTCATTCTTCTTCTTGACTGAAGCGCAAGAACTGCCCTCTGGATAAGGTCCTGCCTCAAAGGCTCGCTGAACTGCACAGGCAGGTCAACCTGGCCTTTTTCATTTGAATTTGAGTCAACAACCTTCAGTTTCATCTTATCTTTACCTCAGGCACCTGCATTGCAAGTTTTTTGTTTGGCCTTATAGCCTTTGAAAGCTTGATCAGCCTCTTAACAGATCCTGGAACTGTGCCGTAAAGAAGGACACAAGGGTTGTTAAGCTCGCCGTAATGCTTGAAATGCTCCATCTCTTTTGCATTGTCAAGAACTTTAATTATGTACTTGTTGTAGTCTGTCCTCAAGTGGTAGCCTGTCTGGCCTGCCTGGTGCGCAAAGTACTGTACTTTTGCATCGCCTTCAGGAGCAAGAACTGCGTTTCTTCTTGCCTTTTCTGACTTGTGAGACCTTAACCCAATTCCGAACCTCTTTACAGGGCCCTGGAATCCTTTTCCTTTTGAAACAGCGTGAACATCAACAAACTCTCCTGCTTTCAGGACATCTGAAACAGTTATTTCTTTTGCCATATGCTCTTTTGCATAATTAAGCTGCTCTTCCTGCGAGCCGCCGACTGTAACCTCAAACACTTCTGGCCTTTTTTTCTCAAGTGTTGTAAGCCTTGGCTGTGTGTATACAAGAAGCCTTAGCTCGTCGAATTTCTCAACAGCTTTTGCAATGTCCTGCTCTTTTGTTTTTTTAGGAACAGAAATTTTTCTTGCAACATCCTTGTCAAGCTTTGTGTTAAGCACTTCAGTCTGAAGCCTTAATCCGTATGGAGTGTTTTTGTAGAATCGGACAGAAAGAATCTTTAATGGAGGGCATTCAACAACTGTTGCAGGCCTTGCAACCTCGAGGTTGACTGTTGGTGATGTTTTTTTTGAGTCTTTGTATGAGACAGTCACCATGCCGACTTTATAGCCAGCAAAGCAGCTCAGCTTTGGCTCTTTGACTTTTGGCAGGTTCCTTATCCTTGGAGTCTGCTTTTTAGCCTTTCTTCTAGGCCAATACTGCAATGAACCTGCTCTTGGGCTTCTTACTGTTGGCATTTTATTTCAGTTTTTTCCGGTTTATATATAAACCTTTCTGTTATTTGGGACTTTATGCTGAAAAGAAGGGCTATTTTTCCTGCGTTTTGTTGGATTTTGAGTTAAATCCCCTCAGTTTCTGAATTTTGGTTATCCAAAACTGCTTAGCGGAAGAAATTACTAATGCACCTTCCCCCTCAAACTATGAAACCATTTAAACCCCCAAACCTGATTTAAATGATGTTTTTACAACCTCGTTCAGAATGAAAATGGGGTTTATAAAGGTTGGGATTTGCTTGTTTGATGATTGGCTAGCACAATTTTCTATTCTGGAGTAGTTATTGACGAAAGTTTTAAAAAGTTCTGGCGAACAGCTTCTGCAACATGGACCAAAAAACAATCACATTGGAGCTTTTGGTAAGAGGCGGCAATCCTAATGGTGTTGAGAAATTTGCAGAATCTGAGGGCATGGATGAAGCTAAAAAAGATGAAAAGGTTACTGAAGCGGGCATTTATTCTGCTATCAAATTGATGGAAGAAGATGCTGAAGGAGGTATTAATTCTGATACAATATGCCCTTTTCTGAACCAAAGCAGGTTTACAGATTATTTTTCCAAGACAAGCAACACAGAGATACTGGGAGAGATTCTCTATGTGCTACATAGAGGTATGCATGCTATGATGGAAGCATATGCACAAATAACTGCAATTGATGTTCTAGGTATTGAATCATTGGCAGGCGCAATAAAAAGAAACATAGACGCTCCAGGCATGCGTGAAAAAGTTACAGACTTAACATATGAAGGCTACTCGCTGGTTTTCTGCCCGCATGATATTGATGCAGAAATGGTTGAGCATTATTTCCCTATAATCGACAAATGGAGAGAATTTGTAAAACCTCAGGAAATTGCCAGGCATGCGGTTTCTGAGTTCGCAGACATGCATGGTTTGTTTGAATATGATTACAAGAAAGAGTTTGTTTACAAAGCATTAGACAAGCTTATAGAGCTTACAGACAGAGAAACAGTATCTAGATTGGTCTATGAGTATTTTGGGGCTAAAGATGAGTATCAAAGGTTTGTTGATGACAAAAAAGTTGATTCATATGCTGCACAAGAACAAGGTAATCCAAAATTAGCCAATGAGCTCAAGGAATATGAAGGAAATAGGTGGCCTGCAAGCTGGAATGTAAAGAATTTGGCTGATGCCGCAACAAAGAGTGATAAAGAGCACATTGCCCAAAGGATGGGATTATGGCTAAGAGCAAGAAGAATAACACATTTCTCTGAGGTTGCAAAGTATGAAGATGGGAGGCTTTATGACCATGATTCTGCAAGAAAAGCATTAAGTGAATTTATAGCAGAAGCATCAAAAGAAGGCAAGCTTGGTCTTTTGGAAAGGATTATGGATTTGCCTGAATTCCTGATAGACGAGTCTAATCCAGAAATAAGCGGATTTGTTAATGCATACAAGATTTCTCAAGAAACAAAGCAAGAAGAATAAATTATTGCTTGGCAGGTTTTTCTTTCTGCTCTTTGTTTTGTTTTTCCAGTTTGTCTTCGATTTTTTCTTTCTTCACTGCTTTCTTCTTTTTCTTCTCTGTAAAAACAACCCTTTTAGTGTATGTGACCGGATTCTTTATTCTCGCACATATGTGGTCTGGCTTGCATACTCCTATGTCAACAAAATATGTCTTGTTGTCGCAGTTTGGAGGAGGAGCAACCTGCTTTTTCTGCTTTGAATAATTGACCCTGTTGATAATATCCTGCTCTCGCAACGGCTTTGCATTCTGCTTGTTCCACTCTATCAGCCTTGCTTGTGTCTGCTCATGGCTCCAGCCGCAGCTGAGCATGAAGTTGACAAGTATAAACAATCCCCGCTTCCTGCCATCTTCAAGACCATTGAGTATTGCCTTGATGCAGGGAGGAAACCTGTCTTCTGGCACAGCTTCCTCAGGAATCTCATACTCTTTTTCTTCCTGGAGAGCGCTTTTCTGCTCTTCTCTGATGACTTTTTTTGCATT
>JAHWHF010000055.1 GCA_019323415.1 Candidatus Woesearchaeota archaeon
CAATCAATGCTGAATAAGTGTCGCTGATTGCAAGCTCGCTTATCCTGTCTACAATATCAGATCCAAGGCTTCTTTTTAGTCTTGCATTAACCCCCATGAATTTTGGGAGAATTGAATGAATTTATAAATTTGATGCCTGTTTGTCCAGTGGTCAGCCCATGTATTTTGCAGCCTCGTTGTCTGCAAAATGGAATGCGCATATTGCAGGGCACTGGTCTGTAACCTTTTTTTCATACGCTTCCCATTGAGGGTCATAAGGCCCCATATGCCATCTTATTAATAATGCCTCATTCTTTGTCAGCTCAATGAACTTTTCTGCCAGGTAAGCTGATTTCTCGCCGTGGCCGAATGGGAATTCATCATGCGAAACATATGGCTTTGACTTTGAAGCACCTTTTTTTAGCATGTTTGGCTTGTACACATTAATTTTGCACAAGTCATGCAGCAAAGATGCAATTGTCCTTTCATGGCGGGGCAGGCCAAGGTCAAACTGCTCCGCCTTTTGCTCAAACAGGTCATAAACATTCAATGAATGCTGGAGCAGGCCTCCTTTTCTGCAGCCATGATAATCTAATCTTGTTGAAGCAGGTGCTGTGAAAAAATCTGTTGTATCAAGCCAGCTCACCAAATCTTCTATTCCTTTTCTCTGTGTTGCATGCAAAAGGACTTTGAATCTTGTCTTATTGTCAACTTTTCCCATTTTATCCTCCTGACTGAAGCTTGTAAAGCTTTTTTACACCTTCAGTTGTTGTTGCCTGCTTTGGTGCTTTGTCATCCCTTATCTGCTCTACAAAACCTATTCTCATTGAATATGCCTTGCCGTTTTCTTTTCCGCATGTCTGCCAGTTATTGCTTTTGTCAATGTTCATTGCCTTGACCTCAAGCACAATGCTGTCCTCTGGCTTTATGTAAAAGTCAGGCATGTTCTTTCCTTTCATCTTGTCTGAGAATACAACATTTTGAGGCATTGACTGGGACATTCTTGCTGCAACTATGCTGTTGATTTCTTTTGCAATGCCGTTTCTTGTTGTTGCAACCTTTCCTATAGTCTCATACATTCTTGTTGCCTCATTGTATGTTGCGCAAAGAACTCCTGTGAACGGGATATCCAATCCATACTGTGTTTCGTTGTAGAATCCGACAACAACCAAGTCCAATGGCTCGAATTTCTTGAACTTTACCCAGTCAATTGTCTTTTTTCCAGGCTTGTATATTGAGTTCGGGTCTTTGCAAACCCTTCCCTCCTGCCTGTTCTTGAAAGTCTGCTTGATAACATCCTCAAGCTGTGAAAGGCTGGCTACAACAATTGTTTCAGCAGGCTGGACTGATTTTGAGTCAAACTTTTCCCTGTACTTTATCCTGTCGCTTAATGGCGTTCTCATCAGGTTTTGGCCTTCGAATTCAATTGTCTCAAAAACCCTGAGCGACAATGGTGTTGCGCTTATCACTCCTGACTGCATGTATTTTTCAACGCTCTCATTGCTTATTCCAGGCCTTCTGAACCTTTTCTTGACATTGTCAAATACCTGCTTGTGGTTTTTTCCCTCGCCGACAAGCTCTGCCTCAATAACACAGTCAGGAAGCTTCTGTACAGCTGCAACAATTTCAGGATAGCATTCATAATTAAGCTCATTGCCGTTCCTTGTGTAGATTTTAAACTGTTTTCCCCTTTTGTGTATCTGCGCCCTGTATCCGTCATATTTTAGGTCAGCAAAAGTTGTGCCGTGCGCAGTCATGACTTCATCAAGCCCTGCATAACTTGGCTGCATTGTTTTTATGAATCTCATTTTGTACCTCCTTGTTGCATATTATAGCCAATGCAGGCATATAAAATAAAGTGGGATACTAATTCACCACATAAGAAAGTGGCATTTTTGCCCTCGTAAAAACAGAAGTATTTAAAAAGGGGAGCAGCACACATGTAGATATCAACTCATATGGAGGTGAATAAACTTTGAAAGGAACAGTGAAATTTTTCAACGCACAGAAAGGCTTTGGATTTATTGCAGCTGAAGACGGCAATGAGTACTTTGTCCACCAGACAGCACTAGAGCCAGGCGTTAGATTGAAAGATAACGACTCTGTTGAATTTGACGTAGAGCAAGGCGACAGGGGTCCGAAAGCAGTTAACGTTAAAAAAGTATAATTAGTACCTATTAAGTTTAGGATTAGTTAGTAACCAGTTTTTTGTTTTGATTCGCTTTTTTCTTGATTTGAATCATGTCGCAAAGATTTAAATAAATCCTCCTATTCAGCAGGCTAAAAAGGGGTTCTTTAGTGAAAATAAAATGGCTGAAATACACGATTTTTTTGGAAGGGAAGTTGAGTTTGATTATATAAGGGACATAAAGATGGTTTTCCAGCCAGGCATACTTAGCCTGCCTTATTTTTTCAACCCTAAAGGATTAGAGAATGCACTTTCAGAGCTGTGCGGCTTTGGAAATAAGGACATACAGGTTTATTTCAGGGATTTTGAAGATGTGAATGTTGTTTCTGACGGCACCAAAAAAAATTGGTGGGAAGGCTTGAATGAGTTTGCATCGCTTGTAAAAAGCCATTTCCCTGCAGGCTGCGAGCTTGAATACTGGTACGGCGAGGACGGCGAAGAGTTTTCATTGCCTGAGTTCAAAGAAACAGAAAAGCCTTATCAGGCATTTGTAAGGATGTTTGGCAATGCACTACAGGCATTTTCATGCTTTGTTAACAGTGTGCCAAACAATATAAGCTTTAGCTCAGAAAGAACCAATTACCACACAATAAAGCCAGGCGAAGGCCTTGTGCATGACAGCAAGTCAATGTGGCAGGGAAAATCAAAAGACTTTATGGCATCAGCAACTATGCTTTACAGGGCACTGAATGATATGCAAAGGAACAGGTACAGGGTTGGCGTTCAGGAATATCAAGGGGCAAGAAGAAGGGAAGTCAGGATTATATGCCCGCAGAGAGGCGCTGTTGTCGGAAGCCTGTACGGAAATGACAGTGTTGCACTTTTGGTTGAAAATGATTCTTTGGAAGAAATAGTAAACCAGCATATGCGCTGGAGAAAAAGGCTTGTAAGGAATTCTGTTGTGCAGCAAGACAGGAGATAATTATATCATACAAAAAAGAACAGTGATAATGTGAAATCAAGAAGTTTTACAACAAGGGGGGAAATGCATCACAGGATATGGCTCAGCAGCCTTCTTAATGTTCCTGTTTCTTATAATGGTGGGATTGACCTTGCTGACAATGATGTCGGCATTGAGCTCAAGTGCAGGTATGAAATATATAACCACAGCTTTGCTGTGCATGAATACCAGATAGAACAGTTTCAAAAAGAAAATCCTGGCAAACACCTGTTCTGGGCATTCTTGATTTATGGCCTTAAGATGAGCCCAAAAAGAATTGGCAACCACAACATTGGAAGATTAATTCAAAAAAGGGAAGTCTGGTTTATTGACTGGGACTGGGTAAGGCAGTTTCCTGTTTCATACCCAAAAACAGGCCCTTATGTTTATGTCAAAGAGGAGAATTTTCCTGACAGGAAAACAATGAAAAGATTCTCAAAAAAAGGCGGCACACTTTACCTTCCTGATAATTGTGTTCTTGAAGAAAGATTGAAATAATAAGCTTTGTAAGATAAAAATTCGGCACGGAGTAAAGTACAGCCATGGATTTCCGATTACCCCTATAAAGTAGTTAATAAATGGAAAGGTTTATATAGTGCTTGTGCTCATAAAAAGATCAAGGCGATCAACCGTGGTTATGAGAAGAATCTCAAGTGAAGAGCCAGAGAAAAAACAAGTTGTTAATCTTACAGGTCTTGAACCAGAGAAAAAAACTTTGTTTGATAATATTCATGAGATACTAGTACCGATATTTGGTTTCGGCGGACTTGCTGCTGTTTGTGGTGCGCTGTGTGCAACTTCTCATCTCAATTCTATTCCCAATGAAAAACATGTAGAACCAGGATTTGTTGTTCCGAGCGAGCTCAAAATAGTAACTAAAAAAAACAATGATGGTGAAAAAGAAGTGATAATGAGATATAATGGGAAAAATTACTTATTAAAATTAGACGAATATGGAAATCCAACCGTGAACAAAAATGATTGAAGACAAAGAAAAAAATGGAAAACAGCAAAGTCTCGAAGATGTAGAACTTGAAATTACAGCTTCTCTAACAAGAAAGACTTCTTTCAAAGAAAAGTTATACAGAGTAATTTTGCCTGTCGTTGGATTTGTAGGTCTCGGATTTTTAGGAGGGATGCTTTTAGAATATTCTCGCAGCAATACAATCCCAAAAGAAAATAATGTCAAACAAGGATGTGTTATTCCAAGCAAGCTGGAAATATTAACAAAAGACCTAGATGAGAATGGAAAAAAGGAAGTGATAATGAAATATGGGCAAAAGACATATTTGATGAAACATGACGAGAATGGAAATCCCACAATCATTCCTTACAAAGTTGTTGTTACAACTGGTTAGATTATTCTGCCATTATTCAATGCCTACTGAAGTATTAAAATACGCCACGGCCCGGACTCTCACTTTCGTTCTTAGTTTTGAACCGGGAAACCCTTTCGGGAACAGGATGTCCTGTATGCAATTCCAGTCCTGCGCGGTACCAGGTTGCGCCACCGTGGCTTATGCTTCTAGAAAAAGGGTTTGTTTTTAAAGATTACTCATGCCTGACGCCGATGCTATCGAGAAAAGGCGTCATTCTCCTGAGATAAAGCCTGAAATACCTTCGGCCATAATCCTTTGGGCGCATCCCAAGGTAAAAATACTCGTCATTAACTATGTCTTTTGCATCATCTATTGAATCTTTCTTCAATATTTCAGTGCAAACCTGGTAGTTCCTAAGCCTGACTTCAGGCCAGAAAGGAGATACAAGCTTTGTTGCAATGCCTGTTGACTCAGAAACAAGTATCTTTGCAGCAGCCTCTTCCTGCTGCGGCGAGTTCAGGAACCTCTCCCTCATGCAGACCTTGACAATCCTTTCAAATATAGTGTAGCCTTCTTCCATCGTATGCCTCATCACCCTTTTAGAAAAAAATTATTCCATCAATTCAATCTCAATGTGGAGATTTTCTGGAATAGGAACCTTCATAACAAGCCTTAAAGCCCTTTCATCAAGGCCTAAGTCAATTAGCTTCTTGTGGACTCTCATCTCATACCTTTCCCATGAAGCCTTTCCCTCACCGCAGGGGCTCTTACGTGTTGTAATCTTGAGCTTCTTTGTAGGCAATGGGACAGGCCCTCTCATCTGTACGCCTGTCTTTTGAGAAATATCTTTAATATTATCGCAGACTTCGTTAATCTTTGTTATGTCTGTACTTGCTAACTTTATTCTTGCTTTCTGCACCATTTTACCTCATGGCAATCATCGCGGTTGCCATAAATGAAAAAATAAAATAAAAAAACAATGTATAGCTGTTTTTTCTTGATTTCAGTACACATGCCTGCTGCAACTGTTGTACCTGAGTCCCTGATTGCGAACCTTGACATATCTGGTATCTCTTTCTGGGTCTCGATAACCAAAGCCTGTGTTGGCCTTATCTTTACAATTGCTGCGTCACCCTTCTTGATAAAGTCAGGGTGCTCTTTGATTACTTCGCCTGTTGCAGGGTTCATCTGCTTGACAATCTCTGTGAATGTGCAAGCAACCTGTGCAGTGTGCACGTGGAATACAGGTGTGTAACCTACAGTTATAACGCTTGGGTGCTCAAGCACAACTATCTGTGCTGTGAATTCCTCAGCAACTGTTGGCACGCTTGATGTGTGCCCGATTCCATCTCCCCTTGCGATGTCTTTCTTCTCAATGCCCCTAACGTTGAAGCCGATGTTGTCTCCAGGCTCTGCCTGCTTGACTTCCTCGTGGTGCATCTCAATGCTCTTGACCTCGCCAGTTACTCCTCTGCCTTCCCTTGCAGGCACTGCTATAATCTTGTCACCAGCCTTAAGCACGCCAGTCTCAACTCTTCCGACTGGAACAACTCCAATACCTTTTATGTTGTAGACTTCCTGGATAGGCAGCCTCAAAGGCAATGTTGTTGGCTTTTCTGGTATCTTCAATGTGTCAAGTATCTTTACAAGTGTCTCGCCCTTGTACCATGGCATGTTCTCTGACTTCTTTACAACATTGTCTCCTGGCAATGATGCCACTGGGACAAATGTTATCTCTTCTACCTTGTAGCCAATGCTTCTAAGAAGAGCCTGAACGTCTTTCTTGACTTCCTCGAATCTCTTCTCATCGTACTTCATCATGTCCATCTTGTTGACAGCAACAATCATCTGCTTGACACCAAGTGTTCTTGACAAAAATACGTGCTCTTTTGTCTGAGCGTTTACACCGTCGTTTGCAGCAACAACAAGAACTGCTGCGTCTGCCTGTGATGCTCCTGTAATCATGTTCTTGATAAAGTCCCTGTGTCCAGGCGCATCGATTATGGTAAAGTAGTATTTTGCTGTATCGAATTTCTTGTGGGCAAGGTCGATTGTAACTCCCCTTTCCCTTTCTTCTTTCAGGTTGTCCATGACATACGCAAATTCAAATCCTGCTTTACCTAGTTCTTTTGCTTTCTCTTTCAATTGTCTCATGGTCTGTTCATCGATGTTGCCTGAGTCAAACAATAATCTTCCGACTGTAGTTGATTTACCGTGGTCAACGTGACCGATGAACACCAAGTTCATGTGTGGTTTTTCTGCCATTTTGTTAGGTTCCCCCTTTGATTTTTTTAATGGTATTTAATGCGAATTTCGTGAAAAAACACGAAGTTGTATTTAAAGGTTTTCATCACTCATCCTGCATAAACTTCTCCTTCTGAGAGGCCTTTTCTTTCCCTTAATTTTCTCAAGACCTCTGGCTGCAGCTCTCCTGTCAGCCTTTCAAATGTCTGGTCAACAAGGAACTGTGTTCCTCTTCCGCCTGTCGCGCTTCTCAGGTCATTTGAAAGCCCGAACATCTCTGCAACAGGCAGCTTTGCAATCACTGTTAGATGCTCTCCTTCCTGTATCATGTCAAGAAGCTGCCCTCTCTTGCTCTGGACAAGCTTGCTCATGTCGCCCATGTATTCAATCGGAGCCTCAAACTGCATCTTCTGCACAGGCTCGAACAATACAGGTCCTGCTGCTGCCATTGCCAGCCTTATACCTTCCCTTACTGCAGGGTACATCTGTCCTGGCCCCCTGTGGATAGTATCCTCGTGCAATTTACAGTCAGTCAATGTTACCTTTACTCCTATGCACGGCTCTTTTGCCATTGGCCCGAATGTCATGACATCCTCAAACATGTCGAGAAGCATTTCCATTATCTCTCCGATGTGGACAACTCCCCTTGTTCCGTCAACAAATACGTTGCCTTTGAAAACATCTGTGACATTTCCTGCCTCTTTCCTGTCCCATCCAAGCTCTACAAGAGCATCAATAAGCACCTGTGACTTCTTCTTTATCCTTCCTTCAGGCACTTTGCCTGCTTTAATTGCGTCAAGAACCTCTTTTGCAAGCGGCTCAACATAAAAGTAAAGCTTGTTGTGCTTGTTAGGCGATTTTCCCTCTGACTCTACAGGGTTTTTCCTTGTGACAGCCTCTCTGTATACAACAATAGGAGGTGATGTCTGGACTTCAACACCCTTCTCTGACTTAATCCTGTTCTCTATGACTTCAAGGTGAAGCTCTCCCATTCCTGAAATCAGGTGCTCGCCTGTGTCTTCATTAATCTCAACATGCAATGAAGGGTCCTCTTTGTTGACCTGCCTAAGGACCTCAATTAATTTTGGAAGGTCGCTTGGCTTCTTTGCTTCAATTGCCTTTGTGATGACTGGCTCAAATATGTGTGTTATCGCTTCAAACGGAGTTATTGGCTCAGGCGATACTGTCTCTCCTGGCATTGCATTTGCAAGGCCTACAAGGCCTATGATGTTTCCGCCTGGAGTTGAATCAACCTGTATTCTCTGAGCTCCTTTGTATACAGAAACCTGCTGCACCCTTACTGTCTGCTTTGCAAGGTTAAGGTATACTGTGTCTCCTTTTCTTATTGTTCCTGAGAACAATCTTCCTGCTGTAATCTCTCCTGCATGCTTGTCAATGACAATCTTTGTTGCTACAAAAATTGCAGGGCCTTTAGGGTCGCAGTTCATAAGCGACTTTCCAACTGCACTGTCAACATCCCCTTTCCATATTACCGGAATCCTGTATTTCTGTGCATTCACAGGGTTTGGAAGGTGCTTGACAACTGCTGTAAGCACAACCTGGTGCAGAGGAGCTTTTTTTGCAAGCTCTTTTGAAGAGTCTGTCTCATAAGCTTCGATTACATCTTTGAATGATATTCCCTTTTTCTGCATATAGTCAACTGACATCGCCCAGTTGTGGAAAGCTGAGCCAAAGCAGACTGAGCCGTCCTGGACGCTTACTTTCCATGCATCATCGCCCTTAACCTGCTTGATGAACTGGTTGACTTTTGATATTATTTTAAGGAACCTTTCCTGCATTTTTTCAGGAGTTAGCTTCAGCTCCTTTATCATCCTGTCAACTTTGTTGATAAAAAGTATTGGCTTTACCTTTTCCCTCAAAGCCTGCCTTAAGACAGTCTCTGTCTGCGGCATCATTCCCTCAACTGCACATACAAGGACAATAGCTCCGTCAACAGCCCTCATAGCCCTTGTGACGTCTCCTCCAAAATCAACGTGGCCCGGAGTGTCAATAAGGTTGATAAGATGGTCTGTACCGCCTACGCTGTGCACCATTGAAACGTTTGCAGAGTCAATTGTTATTCCCCTTGCCTGCTCGTCCTCGTGGAAGTCAAGCATAAGCTGCTTTCCTGCAAGCTCTTCTGAAATCATTCCTGCTCCAGCAAGAAGGTTATCAGAGAATGTTGTCTTTCCGTGGTCGATATGCGCTGCAATAGCAATATTTCTAATCAGCTCAGGCTTGTTCATAATTTCCTGTACTTTCTCAATCATACTGGCCATAATTATTCACCTTTCTTCTTTTTCCTTACCCAAGTAACCTTTCTTGGGACTCTTTTCAACTTAAGCATGTTTTTTTCGCACTTGCTTGAGCAGAACCTGAGTATTTTACCTGAATTCAGCACAAGCATTTTTCCTTTTGCGTGAAAGCTTCCATTGCAAAAACTGCATGTTGGCATTTTAACCTCCTCTTCCTGACTTCAGCTTTGAAGCCTCAATCTCAGTCTCTCTGAGCATTAGTATGTCGCCAAGCCTGACAGGGCCTTTGACATTCCTTCTTATGACTTTGTTGGCGTCACGGCCTTCAAGTATAGTTACCCTGACCTGTGTTGCCTCTCCTCTTGTCCCTGTCCTTCCCACTATCTCGTCAACCCTTGCCTGGACAGCATGTGTGAAGCTTACTGCTCCTCCTTTCTGCTCAGCTGCCTGGGCCTGTTGCGGGCCTTTCTGGCCTTTTTGTTGTTGTGGTGGTGCCATTTTCCTAACCTAGCTTTGCTTTGATCATGTCAATTATCTTCTTGGCGCCTTCTGATTTCACAACTGCCACTGCTGTTGTGCCGACTTTCAGTCCTGCTGCTGCGCCCAATTCAACTTTTGAGCCTACCTGCACGCATGGTATGCCTTTTTCTTTTGACAAATCAGGCAGGTGCATTACAATTTCCGGCGGGCTTACATCGCCTGCAAATGCAACTAGCTTTGCATCTCCTCTCTCAACTGCTTTTGTAGTCTCATTTACTCCTTTGCTTATTTTTCCGTCTGTCCTTGCTGTTTCAATAGCCTTGTAGACCTGTTCCATAACTTCCTTATCAACTTCTGCCATTTTTACCCTCCGTTTATTGAGATAACAATCAGAAAATGTTACCTCCTTCATCCCTTTCGGGACTCATTATTCATAGGCAATCCGATGGATTTGTAAGTTATATATAAAGGTTAGGGTAAGAAAGAATTACGCATTCTGCTCTTGTGTTTCAAATGCCCTTGCCCTTGCCTCAAGGTCAGCTCCTTCTGCCTCTGAAAGCTTCCTGTAGCTGACATCCCTTGGCTTCCTGAACATAACGCGCCTTGTGTCAGAAAGGCAAACCTCAAGAAATAAGAGCCGCTTGTTTTTTCTCTCCAAAAATGCACCGTAGCATTTCAATTGCGGAGTTGAATATTTGAAACTGAATCCAGGAGTGCCTTCAAGAGAAACAACCTTAGAGCACACATGCGCATCATGGTCAACCATTATATAATAGCTGTTGCCCTGGCCATTATCCTCTGTTATGCAATAATACTGCCTTTCCCCCATACTACTATATAATATACATGCGGATTATATAAAATTAATTAAAAAAAGAAAAAGAAATTATCTTCTTCTGAACAGCCAGCCGAACATGCCTTTCTTCCCAAGCTCATCATCTGAAAGCTCGCGAAGCCTGTCGCGCTCCATATGCATAAGCTGTATCTGCTCCTGCATCAAAGCCTTGACATCTTCAGAGCATGTGCAGTTTTCCTTCAGCTGCTCAAGCCTTTGCAGCCTTAGCTGTGTCTGGTTAAGGTCTCTCTGCAATTGCTTTGCTGAGTCCCAGTCTCCGCCCATGAAGAACCTGCTGAATCTTGACCTGTTCTGTATCTGCTCTTCAAGCTGCATCCTTGCCATTATTGAATTGTTGAAATCCCTTGCAATTGCAGAAACATTTTTTCCAATGCCGCCTGTAAGGTTTTCCATTGCAAGCAATGCATGGACTGCAAGCCTTACCCTGTTTGCATTCTGTATAAGCTCTCTTTTTTCAGCCCTTATCTGCTGAACTTCCTGCTGCTGCTCGCGCTTTCTTTCCTGTATCATGTCTCTCAATTGAGAAACATTTCTAGCCATTGTATACGTTCTTGTTGAGTCAACAACAACCTCGCCGTCTTTTACAACCTGCCTCTGGACAATTACCTGCCTGCTTCCGTTTTCTGCAATAGTATTCACAGTCATAGTCCTGTTCACATTGATCGCTGAAACAGAAACTGCAACAAGCAGAAGCATCATTGCTAAAACAATAATCTTTTTCATGAAATCACCTCTTATTGCAATTCACAGCAATAATCATATAAATAGTTTGCGATGAAAACTTTCAAAGGTAAGGCTTTGTATGCTTTTTCCCGGGATAAAGAGTGTCAAGCGCTCGTATTATTTTTTCTTCAATGCACTCCCTGTGCCCGAAAATATTTGCAATTGCCCTTTTGCTTATTCCAAGAAGCGCGCATATTTCTGCATTTGTAAATCCCAAATCTCTTGCCTCAAATACCTGGCTTGCTGTCCTGTAATAGCTCTTGCCGTCTATTTTCCTGTAGCGCCTGGAATATTCACGCGCGCCCAGCCTTATTGACCTCTGCCTAACTGTAGCCAGGTGCCTTTTCATAAAATATGACTTGTCTGCATATGACATCTGTACTTTCAATGACCTTTTTATGAACTCAATGTCATCTTCTGTTATCGTTCTTCTTGTCCTTGGCCTGCATTTTGGCTTGACAGGCAATTTTGACCATGCAAGAAGCCTCTGTATTGATGAAGTGCTCATGCCAAGCTCGCGCTCAAGCTGCGAGTAGACTATTTCTTCGCCAGCTTCAATGGCAGCATATGCTTTTTCAAAAAGCATTGCAATTTTTTCAAAAGGCAGAAAGCAAAACTTTGCTGTAAACTCATACTCCATTGCCATTAAATAGGCAGGCGTCGGCCTCTGCATTGCATGCTGGTACATTATAGTGCGTATGCAGCCAGCAACTGCCCCAAAATACCTGTTCTTGTATCTGCCGTAAAGGTTTTTCTCTTGTTTTGTTGCTGTGCCATTCCTGACAACAGCCTCAAGATAATTCTTCCTTATAGCATCAACTTTCTCTTCCTGGCCTGAATTTTTTATGTACATGGCAACAGCCTGCTTTGTCACGCCTGCAATCTTTGCAAGCTCATCAAGCCTCATGTATTTACCGCTTCTGATTACTTTGTCAACATCTGGCTTTGGCTTTACTCCATATTTCATTCCTTTTGGCCTTCCCCGCTTTCCTTTTGGAAGCGAAAGCCCCATAAGATTAGCATAGTTGCTTACTGAATGGGCCCTGATGCCTATAAGGACTGCTATGTCCTTTGGAAAATAAATTCCTGCCTCAAGGCATTCTTTGATTTCTGCAAACCTTTTTGCGCGGATATAATCAGAATTTGAAATAAAATCTTTTTCATCATACTTGCTTGGGATATCAAGCCGAAGAATCTGCCTGTACCTGTCAATAGTGCATCTGGGTATGCCGAATGCAACAAAATCATCTGCATATACTGCGCCCTGCTCAATTGCCGACACAATATGCATTGCTGTCCTTGACTTCCATCCAAGTGTCTTCAAATGGTTTTCAATGCTCATGGTATGTATGGGGTATTGAGTTTTCTATGAACTTTCCTTAGCTGCCTTAATATAATTTCTTCAACTTCGTCCCTCACCCTTGAGACATAAACACATAAGGCAGGATGGCTTCCTGTATATTCAACAGTCTCGTGAAAATCAAGGCCCGCGTCCAGGCATTCAATTATTCCGCTCGCCTCGCTGTAAGCCAGCATCATTCTTTCTTTGCCTCTGCCGAACATTTTAACATATTTTGGCTTTCTTCCGGAAATCCCGTGCCTTCTTTTGACATCCCTTACAACATTGTATTTTCTTTTTACAAAATGCGCAATATCTGCTTCAGAAAGGCTTGTGTTTTTGAGGAACCTGACAATCAGCTTCTCTTCTTTGGCTGAAACATTATATCTTGGCTGCTTAAGCGTATATGGAAGATTCATTGCATCCAGCACAAATCTTGCATGGTTGTATTTTACGCCGGAAGCCCTATCCAAATCCATCAGGTAAATTGGAGCATTGTTTTTTGTAAGCTCTTCATATGCTTCAAACAGCTTTAGAAGCTTGTCAAAATCAATATTTCTTTTTCTTTGCACATACTTGTACTCAATCGCTTTCTGGTATGCAAAATTTCCATCTTCAGCTGCCTTTCTGTACATTTGCAGCCATATGCGCGCAGCAACATCGCAGAGTGCAGCTTTCCTCGCTGTCTCTCCTTTCGGGCATCTTGTTTTATACTCTTTTCTTTTCGCCATAAACAGCTCGTACTGGCCTGTTTTTATCATGTAAAGCCTTACAGCTTCTCTTGTCCTGTTTGTCAATTTCCCCATATCACGAAGTGTAAGGCTTCCGTCAAATCCGTCAAGAACATCATCAATAGCGGCAATTCTCTTTGTTCCAGACTTCCTGAATCTTGGCCTCCCGGAGCCAACAGGCAGGTTAAACCCGTAATCAAGCGCAATTTTTCTGAGGAAATATTCAGAAACTCCTGTAATCTCCATTATCTCTTTTTGCGACCCTACTCCCTTGCTTATGAGCTCAATTATTTCTTCAGCATAATCATCAAGCCTTTTCTTTGGCATGCCTTTTCCAGAGAAAAGCTTTCTTACATCAAGCCCAAGCTTTTCAACAAGCCTTTTTGCAAAGGCATGTGTTATTCCTGCAGATTTTGAGAGCTGGTTAATGGTTGGCTGCGCATTGTTCTGCTTAACATACGCATAATAGGCATCTGAAATAGCCCTAGCTGTCTTTGCCCTTCTTTCAGGCATACCTGCTATAATAGCCTCCAAATCCCCCATATCCCTACTTATAAAGTCTTAATTTATAAATCTTTTCCCTATTTTGTAGTGGTTACACATTTCACTGGTCACTGGACACCTTGTTATAGCCTATATAAAGCCAGAAATCATCTCTTTTTCTATGAATACTTTAGAAAAATTAAAGCTTTTAGGTGAAAGCGCAAAATATGACAGCTGCGCCAGTTCAGCGTCTAAAAGAAAGGTCACAACTAATGACAGGATTGGCAATGCAGCTCTTGGAGGACTATGCCATA
>JAHWHF010000056.1 GCA_019323415.1 Candidatus Woesearchaeota archaeon
TGCATTCTCAACAACATTTGCAGGGCTCAGCTTTATTGAGTAAACATCCTCTGGCTTTGACTGCGATATCTCCCAGTTCTGGCAGAAATGGCATTTCATGTTGCATCCTGCTGTGCCTATTGAATAAACCCTTGAGCCTGGAAGAAAATGGAACAAAGGCTTTTTCTCAACAGGGTCAACATTTTCAGAACAAGGCGTGCCGTAGACAATCGAATAAAGCTTTCCAGCTTCATTTTTCCTTGCCCTGCATATGCCTCTTGAGCCGTCATTGATTATGCAGTTATGCGGGCATAGAAAGCAGTGGACCTTTTTCCCATCCAGTTTTTCATACCAGCCGGCTTCATGCATAATATCTCTACGATACCTTTATATTTATAAACTTTTTTTCACTTGAGAGTTATGAGAAATATTTTAATAGCTGCCTTGAGGAAGTAAACACAATGGCGTTTTTAAAAGGAATGTTCAAGAAAAAGAGGGAAATGAAAAAAGAGGCACCAAAAGCAGAGCTGCCGCAGCTAATGCCAGCCACTGCTGAGCCAAGAAAGCCTTCTAAACTTGTAAGCGAAGTTGAGCATGTTAGGCCTGGCGCTGAAGAGTACAAGCCTGAGCCTTTGCCTGAGCTTGATTTCCCTGAATTTGAAGAGCCTGAAGCACCAGCACCAATGCCTGCTATGAAAGCTAAAAAATTTGAGCTTCCTGAATTTCCAGAAAAGCCAGAATTTGTTGAGCAGGATATTCTTGAGGCAAAAGAGCTGATTAGCAGACAGGCAGGATTCCCAAGAGAGCACGTTATTATAAAGCCTGTTTTTGTTGATGTTGATGATTTCAAAAGGCTTCTTGATGACATCAATATGGCTAAGTCAACTTTGTCTGAGGCAAAAGAAGGCCACAAGGCAGTTGAGGAATTGAGGATGGAGCAGGACAAAAAGCTCAGCAAATGGAAATCCGAGATGGAGGATTTGCAGAGAAAGTTCATATTCATTGACAGAACATTGTTTGAAAAACGGATAGCAGGTGATTAATATGGCTGATATGCCCATTTATGTGAAAATTGAAGAGTACAGGGATGTGCTTGATGTCCTTAACATGATTAAGCACAAGCTGAGCGAGGCAAAAGAGACACTTGCAAAGATAAATGACCTGAAAAACCAGGAAGACCTTGAGATTGAAAGGTGGATGGCAGGCCTTGAAAGTGTTTCAAGAAAAGTTGAGGCAGCTGACAAGCTGCTGTTTGAGCCAGAGGCAGTTTAAATGGATGAGGAAAAAGAAATTTTTTATGTTGGAATCAAAGACCCAAGCATGCTGAGGAGGTCTCTGCTTGAGTCGTCAAAGGACATAGTTGTATTCCTGAAGACATTTGAAAACCTGAAGAAGCTCAGGATACAGAAGTTCGAGCATATGCAGAGGCTTAATGTGCTTGTTGAGGAGATTTCAAGAATGATTAACAAGTTCCAGAGGGACTTGCCAAAGACAAGGCTTAGGGTTAAGGCTGAAGAGGTGCCAAAGCCAAAAGCAAAGAAAAAGGCAGAGCCCAAGCCAAAGAAAGTTAAGATGTCTGCTTCTGAAGTTGAGAAGCTTGAGCTTGAGTTAAAGGACATTGAAGAGAAGCTTAGTAAATTAGCTTAGTTAGCTTTAAATACTATTTCTAGATTTTTGGATTTTACGTGGGGATGCCGGTAGCGCAAATAAAACATTTGCTGACCGTCACCACTACACCTAACGGCGTGGGGATGCCGGAGTGGCCAAACGGGATAGGCTCAAGACCTATTGGCTTAGTGCCTACGGGGGTTCGAATCCTCCTCCCCACATTTGACTATGAAAACTATAATTACTGAAGTTGGGGGTAAGTTCTTGGTGAAAGATCTAGCTAATGATTTTCATACAAAATTTGGAAGGATAAAAAAGTCTGACCTCAAGAAAAGCAAGGCAAAGACAAACACAGGTCTCAAGGTCTCAATATTTGACTCATTCTTTATTGACAAATACGAGAAAAAGAAAAGAGGGGCGCAGATTATTGTTGAAAAGGACATCGGCCAGATTATAGCAAACACAGGCATTGGAAAGGATTCTGTTGTTATTGATGCTGGCTCTGGCTCAGGCGCGCTTGCATGCTTTCTTGCAAATATTGTGAAACAAGTTTACACTTTTGACAATAATGCAGAGCATGTTAAGACAGCAAAAGCCAATGTTGAGTTTCTTGGCCTGAAAAATGTTGAAGTAAAGAACAAGGATGTGTATAAGGGCTTTGGGAAAAAGAATGCAGATTTGCTCACACTTGATTTGAAAGAGCCCTGGCTTTGCCTTAAGCACGCGCACAAGGCATTGAAGCAGGGCGGGTTTATGGCAGTATATTCACCGCAGGTAACACAGGTTCAGCAGCTTATCAACACAAACAAAGAGCTTGGCCTGTTTATTGTCCTGAAAACAATAGAAACAACAGAAAGGGCATGGAAAATAGAAGGCCAGGTTGCAAGGCCTGAGTTTACAGCTCTTGGCCATACTGGGTTTTTGACTTTCATGAGGAAAATATGATATTCTGGTTCAAAAAAGAAAAGCCTGTAAAAAAAGAGATAAGGATAGTCGGCATAGACGATGCGCCTTTCTCAAAAGAGAAAAAAGGAGAGGTCATGGTTCTTGGAACAATACACAGGGGAGGGCTTGCGCTTGAAGGAGTCATATCAACACATGTTCACGTTGATGGAGATGACGCAACTGAAAAGCTCGTTGAGATGATAAATAATACAAAGCACAAGGACCAGCTGCAGTGCATAATGACAGATGGGATTGCTGTTGGCGGATTTAATGTAATTGACATAACAGAGCTGAGCCAGAAAACAAAGCTTCCTGTTATTGTTATTATAAGAAATATCCCGGACATGCCTAAAGTGAAAGAAGCGCTGAAGAATGTCCCAAACCATGAGCAGAAACTGGCGCTTATGAAAAAAGCAGGCAGCATAAAAGAGGTAAAGCTTGACAACGGCTCATCTATATATTTCCAGAACAAAGGCGTTACGCCTAACAAGGCAAGGGAAATAATAAAAGTCGCTGTAACAAGGGGCAATATGCCTGAGCCTATAAGGACAGCACACATTATTGCATCTGGTATTGTAGAAGGAGAAAGTAAAGGCCGTGCTTAAGTATAGTAATAAGCTCCTTTTTGTTTCTGTTCCCTGTCTTTGACACTGCCTAATTTGTTTATTCTTGGCCTTCTGCTCTCAGGGTCTCTTCTTAATGTGATCTCAAGCATCTTCAGGAACTTTGACATTCCCTGCTCCATCTCAAACGGCCCGTGTGCAGAGCCTTTTACAGCAGGCTCGCCTTCAAAAACCATAAGCCTCTGCGATATGTGGTCAAGAAACATAAGGTCGTGGTCAACTATAAGCGCAGAAGTGCCCCTTTCCATCATAACATCCTTTATTATTTTGGAGACTTTCAGCCTCTGCTCAACATCAAGGTATGCAGAAGGCTCGTCAAGAAGGTAAAGGTCAGCCTCTCTTCCAAGGCAGACAGCAATTGCAACTCTCTGCAGCTCTCCTCCTGAAAGCTCGTTGACTTTCTTTGTAAGCAAAGGCTGCAGCTCCAGCGGCCTTGCAATCTGGGCTGAATAGTTCATCATTGCCTCTCTTGTAACTTCAGCGACCATTGCGTCTGAATTAGTGTCAATATACTGCGGC
This sequence comes from Candidatus Woesearchaeota archaeon, assembly GCA_019323415.1. Lineage (GTDB taxonomy): Archaea > Nanobdellota > Nanobdellia > Woesearchaeales > WJKV01 > JAHWHF01. Next base: position 3,675 of record JAHWHF010000056.1, read on the forward strand.
TTGTAGCTCACTTTTACATTGCCTTCAATATTTCCAGAGTCAGGCTTGTCAACGCCTGCAAGCAGCTTTACAAAAGATGTTTTTCCTATTCCATTTTCTCCAAGAACACCAACAACCTAATGCGTGTATACTCCTCCTTTTTCTGACTTAAGCTCAAATGCCCCTAATTTTTTGTCAACATTGTCCCACGATACAATTGAGTAAGGGCTTGCCTTTTTTCTTGCAGGGGATTCCATAAATTTTATTGGATGGTCCCTGAACCTTATGTTTTCCTCTCTCAAGTATCCTGTAAGGTATGTGTTTATTGCACCTCTTGTTGACCTTGGGTTGCTGACAATTCCATATGCACCTTCTTTTCCGTACATAATGTGCACAAGGTCTGTCATGTAATCAAGAATAATCAGATCGTGCTCAACAACCATAACTGCAGTATTCTCGTCTGCAAGCTGCCTTATGAACTGGCTCACTTTTATCCTCTGCTTTATGTCAAGGAATGAAGTTGGCTCGTCAAAAACATAGAAATTTGCCTTTTTCAACACTGTTGCTGCAATTGCAACTCTCTGCAGCTCGCCGCCTGATATTTTCTTAATATCATTGTCAAATATTTTTTTAATGTCAAGCTTTTCTGCTATTTCATCTAATTGTTTTTTCTCATCAACTTTTTCAAGCAGGTCTTTTACTTTTCCTTCTGTTGTTTTTGGAAGAAGATCAACTGCCTGCGGCTTGTATGAAATCTTTATATCTCCTGATTTTATTTTCTCAAAAAATATCTGCGCTTCAGTTCCTTTGAAATATGCAATAAGGTCATCATAGCTTGCGCCTTCTTTGTTATCCCATTTGCCAAGGTTTGGCTTAAGCATTCCTGCAAGTATCTTTATTGCAGTTGATTTTCCAATGCCGTTAACACCAAGTATGCCTACAACTTTGCCGAAAATAGGTGTTGGCAATGAGAATAGCTGGAATGCATTCTTGCCATACCTGTGTATAGGCTCCTGCTTAAGCTCTTCAGGCAGATTTATGATTCTTATTGCTTCAAAAGGGCACTGCCTGGGGCAAATTCCGCATCCAATGCATAAATCCTCGTTAATAGCTGCCTTTCCTTTTTCATCTTCAACAATGCACTCTTTTCCAGCCCTGTTTATAGGGCACACTCCTGCGCATATGAAAGCACAGCCGTTGTGGTTTTTGCATTTTGCCTTGTCTATTATTGCAAGCCTTGTCATTTTAGTTTGCCTGTTATGATATATTTGATGAATATTGACAATTCATATATAATTGCTTTTGCCATTTGCAGTGCATTAAGGTTGTTTTTTGAAGCTATGAATGTGAATTCTTTGTTTTTGCCTAGCTTATTGAAAACATACTTTGCCCTTAAAATGTGCTGGGGCGATGTCACAACAATTGCTGACTTCATGCCCATTTTATGCATTATGCGCATTGATTTTTCTGCATTCTGCACAGTTGTGTTTGCGTGCTTCTCAACAATGATGTCTTTGCTTTTTATGCCTGATTTTAGTGCATAATGCTGCATAAATGCAGCTTCAGAGCCCTTTTTATGGTGAAAGCCGCCTGTGAATATTATCTTGTTGGCTGCCTTTTTTTTGAACAGTTCAACTGCCTTTTTGGCCCTTAAGATGCCTGTTTCTTTGTCTTTTTCAGCCTTTGGGTATTTGCCAAGGCAGATTATTGCATCGTATTTCATGGCTAATAGGGGCTTTAAATACGTTATAAATGTATCTGCCTTTTAATTTACCACCTTTTGGTGGCAAATATAACGAAAGATTTATATATTAGTTATTACTACTACATAGTAACACAATAACATCACCTCTCTTTTCCCCCACAAGTCCTTCGGGATTTGCGGGGGTTTATGATTAAGAGGACGATGATGATCACCTATCACCTCTTTTCCCCTACGAGCTCCTCGCGGGCGAGTAGGGGTTTATGCTTTTTTGAGGGATTAAGAGGCTAAAATGGATACGCTAGACATACAAACTGACCTGAACGGGTACATGAACCTGAAAGACCAGGTCAAAGCAGGGCAGAAAATAGTGCTAGGCAGGGCCTTAAAGCTAAAGGCTGGCGCAGTTTTTGCTCCAGAAGGAAAAGAGGTTGATGAGATTCTTCTGCAAAGAGTGAGGCAGATGTCCTCAAAATTGCAGGACCCAACATTGTATTTTAGAATACAGTGAGGTGGTAATTTTGCGTTCTAAATCTATACAGATATTGAAACAATTGCAGTATCCAACTGGCTTGTTTTCAGCTTCAGCCTTAAAGGTTAGCACAGGCTATAACAAGGCATGGATAAGAGACAATGTGTATGAGGCTCTTGGCCTTGAAGCTGTTAATGATTTCCAGTCTTTGATGAAAGTCTATTGGGCTTTGCTTGATATTATGCTTAAGCACGAATACAAGATAGACTGGGCTATAAAGAAAAAGCCAATCTACAAGCATGAATACATACATGCAAGATTCCATCCAGAGACTTTTGACGAGTTCTGGGAAGAATGGGGCAACAAGCAGAATGATGCAA
>JAHWHF010000057.1 GCA_019323415.1 Candidatus Woesearchaeota archaeon
TCCTTGTAATATTGGCTCTGCCCGGAGTTGCATACCTTATTTTGAATCTGGTCAGGGGAAAGAAAGACCTTGACATAATATCATTCATTCTTTTGGGAATGTGGTTTATGGCAACATTATATGCGGCAAGGCAGGGAATAAGGTTTAACCTTTTGCTTGTTCCTGTATTCTCAATCTCACTTGGTGTATGCCTTGGAGTTATTTCAAACAATTTCTCTGAAATGCTTGCAAATGCAATACATGTAAAGAAAACATGGGTGTACATTGTTTTTGTTATTGTTTCATTGCTTGTGCTTGTCATACCTGCTTCAGCAGGATGGCAGACATCATTAAGGGAAATACCAAGCATGGATGACGCATGGTATGACTCGCTCACTTATATTAAGGAAAATTCGCAGGAAAATGCAATAATAACAAGCTGGTGGGACTTTGGCCACTGGTTCAAGGCAATTGCAGACAGGCCTGTTACTTTTGACGGCGCTTCACAGAACACGCCAATGGCGCATTGGGTTGGAAAGCTTCTATTGACAGACGATGAGGAGCTTGCAGCCGGAATATTAAGGATGCTTGACTGCGGAAGCAACCATGCATTTGATGTTCTTGATATTTATATTAAAAATCCAAGAAAGTCTGTTGAAATATTAAATGAAATAGTTGTAGTTGACAAAGCCAAGGCGCTTGAAATACTTAAACAGAACAGCCTTACTGATGAAGAGGCAGAGAAAGTGCTGAAGAACACGCACTGCGACCCGCCTGAAGCTTTCCTTATAACATCAGGAGACATGGTTGGAAAGTCAGGCGTATGGGCTCATTTCGGAAGCTGGGACTTTGACAGGGCAACAATGTACCTTAATGCAAAAGACATGAGCAAGGAAAAGGGGACAAAATACCTTATGGACGAGTTCGGCCTTTCAGAGGAAGAGGCTATCAAGATATATTATGATATTCAGACAAAAGAGGCAAACGACTGGATAGCGCCGTGGCCAGCATATTCGCAGACAATTGCTTGCCAGGGTGATGCTGAGCTTCTGGATTGCTCGGGAATAAAGATTGACTTTGCAGGACAGAATGTTGGCATACCTGAAGGCCTTGGAAAAAAGCCAAGCAAGGTTGTTTTCCTTTCACAAAGCGGCTTTAGTGAATTTACAGCTTATGAAGGCGGCGAGTTTTCAATCGCTGTGCTTCCGGACGGCAAGTCTGCTCTTGTAATGAACAATGAGCTTGCAGGATCAATGTTCACAAGGCTGTTTTATTACCAGGGCGTTGGCCTCAAGTACTTTGACATTGCAAGCACAAGGACAACTCTTGGCGGCGATAAGGTGCTTGTCTGGAAAGTTGACTGGAAAGGCGAGTCTGTAAACCCGTTGCCCACCCAGTAAGAAAAAATTTTGTTTAGAAAATGGCTACTCAGATATCAATTTTAATCCCAGTATATAACGAGGAAAATGCAGTAGCATCTACAATTGATTCTATAAAGAAAGTCATGAAGCAGGCAGGCAAATCTTATGAGATTATTGCTATTAACGACTGCTCAACAGACAGCAGCGGAAAAATTCTTTCAGAAATTGAGGGCATAGAGCTTATACATAACCCGTATAATGTTGGCTATGGCGCTTCACTGAAAAAAGGCATAAATGCTGCAAAAGGCGATCTTATAGCAATAACAGATGCAGACGGCACATACCCTATTGACAAGCTTCCCGAGCTTCTGAAATATGCAGACCAGTATGACATGGTTGTTGGCGCACGCGAGAAAAATGTCAAGGACCATCTTGGAAGAAGGCCTGCAAAATGGCTTCTAAAGGCGCTTGCAAGCTTTCTTGCGCAGAGAAAAATACCAGATATAAATTCAGGATTTAGGGTTTTCAGGAAAGACAAGGCAAAGGAATTTATGCATCTTTATCCTTCAGGATTCTCGCTGACAACAACAATAACGCTTGCATTCTTGAGCAATGACTATACTGTAAAATATGTAACAATCCCTTATTACAAAAGAGTTGGGAAATCATCAATCAGGCCTATACATTTCATAAATTTCATAACATTGATTGTGAAGCTTTTCATTTATTTCAGGCCAGTAAGGATGATAACGCCTATTGCATTATTGTTTTTCGTGCTCGGGATATTGAAGTCAGTCAGGGATTTTTATCTTATAGGCACTATAGGCTCGCTTGCAATTATTCTTATTCTTGTTTCAATACAGGTGCTGATTTTAGCCTTGATTGCTGAGGCTGTAATAAAAAGCAGATCTTAAAATGTGCGGGATTGCAGGATTTAACTGGGATGACAAAAAGCTAGTCATGAAAATGGCTGCTGTGCAGAAACACAGAGGGCCTGATGACTCCGGCTTCTATAATGACAAAAATGTAAGCCTTGGGCATTCAAGATTAAGCATTATTGACCTTTCAGAAAAGGGAAAGCAGCCAATGAGCAACGAAGACGGCTCTTTATTGGTTGTATACAACGGCGAGATTTACAATTTCCAAGAGATAAGGAATGATCTTGAGAAAAAAGGCCATAAGTTCAGCTCAAAGACAGACACTGAAGTGATTGTGCATGCATATGAGGAATACGGAGCTTCATGCCTTGATTATTTTAACGGCATGTTTGCATTCTGCATTTATGACATGAACAAAAAGCAGCTTTTTCTTGCAAGGGACAGGATAGGAATAAAGCCGCTTTATTATTATTTTAACAAAGGAAAATTCATTTTTGCTTCTGAGATAAAGGCAATAGTTGAGTGCAGCGACGTTGAAAGGAAAGTCAATATTGATGCATTTAACAATTTCATTTCATTGAGGTATAACCCTATTAAAGAAACTATTTTTGAAGGCGTAGAAAGGCTGTTTGCAGGCCATTACATGGTTTTTGACCTGCAGAAAAAAACAATCGAGGTTGACAAATACTGGGATATAACTATTAATCCAATCCACAA
>JAHWHF010000058.1 GCA_019323415.1 Candidatus Woesearchaeota archaeon
AAAAAAGGCGTTACATACTGCGCAATATGCGACGGGCCTTTGTTTGCAGGCAAAGATGTTGTTGTAGTTGGCGGAGGCAATTCTGCCCTTGAGGCAGTTGATTTCATGAAGGACATTGCAAACAAAATCTACATCATAAACATAATAGACAAATTTACCGGCCATGAGTATCTTGTTGAGAATGTAAAGAAAATTGAAAAGGTTGAGATTATAATGCCTGCAAAGATTGTGGAGATTTACGGCGACAAGTTTGTTGATGGAATCAAATATGAAAAAGACGGCAGCGTCAATGACCTGAAAGTGCAGGGAATAATTGTTGAGATAGGCAGGGTGCCTAACACAGAATTCGTGAAAGGCTTTGTTGATATTGACAAGCACGACCATATAAGCATTGACTGCACAACAGCTGCAAGCGTCCCCGGGATTTTTGCAGCAGGAGACTGCTCGTCTGTGCATGAATTCCAGTATGTTATTGCAGCAGGCCAGGGATGCACTGCACTGCTAAAGGCTGCGAGATATCTTGCAGGGAAAAAACAATGAAAAAAGCAATCATAATAATCGCTTTGCTTGTTTTTGTTATTGCATGCGAGGTCCAGGAGCCTGTTGGCGAGCCTCCGCAGAAAATAAATTTTGAAGGCAATACATATGTCGCAACAGGCGCAGTCCTTGAAGATGCTTCAGTTATAGAGGATTCAGGCTATGATGCGCAGGGCTACACTATTTTTGTTGACAAAAGGGATGAGACTCATTTTGCAGTATTCATTTATTCAAACGGCAAATACTATATCTGGCTGAAAGAGGAAGGCTTTCCCCCTCAGGCGCCTCAATAAATTTTATATATTGGATATTTTCTGTAATTATGCATGGATGAAAAAGGCCTGATAGACAAGTTCATTGAGTACAGGAGGACAAGAAGGGTTGCAGAGTTTGCAAGAGAGCTTCTAAACTATGAGTTCTGCGCTGAAAAGCTTGCAAGAGATGCTATAGAAAGAAACCAGGGCAATGCTCTTGGCTATTTCTGCGAGGTTATGCTTGGGGCATTAAATGACAGGGGGCTTGACACAAAGACATTCAGGCTGTGCTATATTGTTGACAAGCTTTCAAAAGTGCAGAAAAAATGGCAGTTCCTTTATGAAAACATAGAGGATGTTGTCAAGTCGATACTTAAGGGAAGGGTAACAGACAGGAATGCAAGGTGGCAGGTATACACAGAGCTTGACGAGAATATGCTAAGGCAGTACGTGGCCGGGCATCAATAATTTTAAATACTCGGCAGCATTATTGTTTCTAATGAGCAAAAAAGAGCACCATCAGAAATTCGTTGAAAAGATGCTTGAAAGCGCTTCAAAGAATGAAGAGACAAAGCCAAATACTTCTTCAGATGTTGACCCAAAGGAAATGGAGTCAATAATGAAGGACATTCAGGAAAAGGCAATCAAGCAGAAAAAATAATTTGTTTTTCCCTCTGTAACAAAGTTACAGGGGCACAGAAAATCCTAGGATTTTCTCGTGTATTTTTATTTTGGGGGTTATATGAAATTTGTAGGAATAGACCTTGCATGGTCTCCAAAGAACAGCACTGCAGTTTCTGTGATTGATGCAAAAAAAAGAAAGGGCAGCATTGTGCAGTACAGGACAGGGCTTGGAAGCAACAAAGATATAACAGATTATGTTTGTGAAGCTGTCGGCAGTGAAAATGCATGGGTTGCCATTGATGCTCCTCTTCTTGTGCCCAATATGCACGGCTACAGGGTTGCTGACAGGATTACAACAGACTTGTTCAGGAAATATGAGGCAGGCACACACCCTGCAAACAGGACACACCTCAAAAAATACGGGGGGTTAAGGGGCGAGGATATTGCAAAGGATTTCGAGAGGCTTGGCTTTTCGCACAACCCTTATGCAGAGCCAAAAACTGAGTCAAATGTTGTATTTGAAGTTTATCCGCATCCTGCAATTGTTGTTTTGTTCAATCTTGAAAAGACATTGAAGTACAAGCCAAGGCAGAACAGGGACTACAGCTTCAGGTGGAATGAGTTCAAAAAATACCAGAACCACCTTTCATCTCTTGCAGCTGCAAAGCCTGCGCTTGAAATACCTGCTGCAATATTAGGGCAGGAAATGAAAAAGCTGAAAGGAAAGGCCCTGAAGCAGTATGAGGACCTTCTTGACTCAATAATGTGCTCATACATTGCCTTTTATTACTGGCAATGGGGAATGGAAAAATGCTCTGTGCTCGGCGACATGAAAAACGGCTATATATTGACTCCTGTGTTCAGGCATATGAAAACCTTTAAATAGGATTAACGGTTCAATTTTTCAATAAAATACAATAAAGGAGGTAAAAATGAACAAACTTTTGCATACAGCAAGGCTGTTGGCTGTTGTTATTGTGTCGTTCTTTGTGTTCCACACATTCATTATGCACGGGTTTACATTCACAGCACTGATTGAAAGCTCAATCTGGCTGATATTGTTGGGTGCTACAATGATTGCATGGGGAAACAGGAAGATTGGAGGCGCAGTATTTGTTGTGTTTGGCATTGTTTACTGGTATTTTGCAATGAACAGCGTGAACATATTGAGCAACCAGGTATTTTTTGTGTCAGGCCCATTGGTTATAACAGGGCTTTTGTTCATATGGGAGAAAAAGACAATGCCTGTTATTGCAGCACCTTCAAAGCCAAAAAGAAAAACAAAGAAAAGGAGATAAAATGCGGTCTTTGATAATTTATTTTTGTATTTTTACTTTTTCTTTATTTATCATTGCTGGAAAAGATGGCTAAAATGAAATTCAAGACAGTTGCAGGCATATTCCTTGTCGCACTAGGAATTATTGGGCTGTTCCTGCCTGTTCTTCAGGGGCTTTTGTTTATTTTCATAGGCCTTGGGCTTCTTGGGAACATAAGCTTCATAATCTGGCTGAAAAAACGGCTCAAGCAGATATTCTGAAGCAAAAAACTTAAATATTCATTCTTGGCGCAGCTTTACATGGGAAAACGCATTAGATGGTTTATGGCGGGCGCTGTCCTTGGAACAGCACTGGGCGCTGCAGGATTCTATTATGTTGAGCATTACGTATGGCCAAGATATATCAGGCCGCTTTTTTATGAGGCAAAAGAAAAAGCGAATCAAGCAAAAAAATCAATAGATGATAATGTTGACAAGGCGTACAGGCTTGTTGACAAGAAATAGTTCTAATAAACTTCGTGCTTGTGGTAAGCCCTGTATACAAACAATGTTGCAAGCATTATCAATGAGCCGAATACAACAAGGCTTATGTTGTCTGTCTTTGAGTTCTGCTCTTCAAGCCCGCACACGCTCTCGCCTTCACAGCCAAGCGTCCCAGGCATGCAGCAGCTCTGTGAAATAACAACAAAGCCTGTTATGCCCTTGCCGAGCAGAAGAACAGCTACTATTGCAAGAATAATCAAAGGCATTTTGTAATCCATAGAAAATGATATATTCAGGTCTTTTATATAGTTTGTGTTTTAAGAAGATTTTTGCTGTACGCAATCTCTTTTTTTACAGCTTCAATATCGTTCTTTGGAAAATATGCCTCAAGCACAAAAGGAACATTAAGCCCCATAACAGCTGCGATTGACTTGATAAATTCTTCAGGCGCCAGGCTTAAAGGAATGTGTGTTTGTTTTCCAGTTGAGCCGCTGAAATGTATCTCTGTTATCCTGCCATTGAATTCATCAACAAGCTTTGCAGTCTCCTGGGCCGACCAAATGAATGCATGCGACACATCAAGGCACACCCCAAGCTTTGGATATTTTTGCAGTATGTCTTTCAGCTCATTCAGGCTGAAATCCTTTTCCATATTTTCAACAGAGAATTTGATATCATATTTTTCTAATATTTGAGGCTCAGGAAGGTTGTACGGGTGTATTATTACATTCTTTGCATTGACTTTATGGTAAATCTCATTTATTTTTTCCAAGACTTGCACATAATCCTCTCCATCGACTCTTGTAGGAAAATGCATTGATACATAGTCAAGGCTTTTCAGGAACTCAATTTGGCTTTCTGAAAGCTCAAACTGGAGCAGTACCTCTTTTTGCGCAAGAAAAGTAAGCTCAATGCCAGACACATCTAATTGTTTTGCATAATCAATAAGATTCGCCTTATTTGAGCCAGAATCCCATGTGTGTATGTTTCCAAGAGCAAAGCTGAATATCATAAAGAAAAAGAAAAAAAGCTAGTATAAAAGTTTATTCAATGCCGAGGTGCGCATTCGCATTCAATGCTGTTGCAGACATTGCATGGCATTGATTCACATGCACCATAAAACATAGCTGCGTATGACAATGCATATGTCATTGCCTGGCCAACCCAGCTAGCATCATTGCCTGAGAAAAATTCATATGCTTTAATGAGCGAATAGCCGATAAATGTGCCCCAAGCACCAGTTGCTGTGGCCATGAATACCAATTCCTCCATCAGGCTCAACCTGTCTTGCGGAACTGCCTGCATATCACTATTCTCTGACAGCTTTGTCTCTATATTTTCCATTTCATGTACCCCCAATTAAAAGATATGCCCGGTTCGGGACTTCCAAACATTTCCGTGTTTTTGAACCCGAGTCACCGCCGCGAGAGGGCAGTATGATTGACCGGACTACACCAACCGGGCATAAAAATCAAAGATTTAGAAATAGTTTATAAAGATTTTCTTTATTTCTTCTTATGTTTCTTTGTTTCGTTTTTCTTCTGCTTCTTTGAAACAAGAATAAGTGCAAGCAGTATTGCAACGCCAAGCACGCCAAGGACAGCCATTGCTACAGGAGATATCTTGATTTTTTTCTCATATGTGTCAGGATCTTCAAGGTCGCCTATGCCGTCATCATCTGTGTCAGGGTCTTCAGGGTCTGTTCCAAGGACATCCTCATCGTCATCAACCAGACCATCCATGTCTGTATCATATACCGGGTTAAATCCGCCTGAACTTGCTGTCGGATAAGGGTAAGCTCCGCCTGATGATGGTGCTCCTCCGCCAGAGCCGCCTCCTCCTCCTCCTCCGCCACCGCCGCCTGAAGAAGCCGGCTTGCTTGTGGCGTCAGTTGCATCTGTGCCCTGCTCTGTTTCCTCCTGGTCTGAAAAGCCGTCGCCGTCTGTATCTGTCGGCTGGCTTGAAGAGTCATTCGGGTCAGTTCCTTCCTGCTGCTCCTGCTCATCTGTCCATCCGTCGCCGTCTGAGTCTGTTTCATCGGATGTGCCGCCCGTATCTGTGCCTATGTCAATTATAACTCCGCCGTCATCCTGCTGCTCTCCTGTTATTGTTACAAAAACAACCTGGTGGGCAACTTCATCGCCGTCAAGAATACCATCGCCGTCTGAATCTGGATTGTTCGGGTCTGAGCCCAGTGCAATCTCAATTGCATCAGGCAGGCCGTCATTGTCAGCATCGCCCTCAACAGCATAAACAGCATTAAACAAGCTAAATGTAAGAACTGCAACAACCAAAAATAATATTGTCCTTTCCATCTTTTTTAATTCAATAATCAAAATTGCTTAATAAAGTTTTTGTTTCCAGCAACATTTAAATACCTATTTGAACAACTAAAAACAAAAAAGAGAATAATATGGCATGTACAGCTTTTTTTCAGACAGCAAGCGGAGACGCCTGCGTTTTCAATTATTGGTCAGTTTTCATAATAATGCTTGGCATAATTATTGTTCTTCTGGCAATACTTGTCATTGAGCTTTCAAGAAGAAGGACAATGACTGTCAACAAGATGGTTGTTGGCGAAGAGGTTGTTGAGCACGAGACTGTTGAAAAAGCAAAGCATCGTGAAATGCCTGAAGAAAAGGCAGAAGTTGCGGATGTAAAGCCAAAATTCTTCTGGCAGAAGGGCAGTGAAAAGCCAAAAAATGAAAAATACAAAGAGCCAAAGCAGAAAGAGGGCTTTGCAAAAACATGCATTGAAGTCTGGGCAATACCGACTTATGTTGTATTGGGGCTTTTGCTGATATTCTTCCTGCAGCTTCTTTTCTACGGCATGAAATACCTTTACACAGTCATAGGCATAGGCATTGCAATAATCGCTGCAGCTGCTGCTGTTTTCTTTATTGACAGGCATTTGAAGAAAAAATATAAAATCTAATTCTTGCTTTTTTTGGATTCCTTTAATCTTTTTTTCTCAGCTCTTGCTGCTTTTCTTTCAGCTCTTTTCTGCCTTATCTCCTGCTTTGACTGCCTTGACATAGGCATAACCCACCTAACAAGGCCGAATGCTGCAAGAAGTGCAAAGAAAAACACTATTGCTGTCACAAAAGTAACCCTGTCAATAGGCACATTGTCTGAATAAACAAGCACAATAGCCATGTATGCTGTAAGGTTTACAGGTATGGCTGACATTATGAAAAAAGCAAGCTTTTCTGGCAGCCAGTGGAAAAAGTCAAGGAACATGCCCAAAAAGCCTATTCCAAGCAGTATGAATGCTATGAGCACCTTAATGTTGTTTGATGCAAACTCAACTGTGAAGACTGCAGGCCCGAATGTCCTGTACATGTACTGGAGAAGGTTAACGCTTACAAATATAATGGCAATTGAATTGCCGAACGCAGTGTTCCAGCCAAGCTTTTCTGTAGGGTTTCTTCCAAAATAAAGCTGCATAAGTATTATAGAAACTGCAAGAGGCGCGACTATCCAAAGCATATTGGGGTTGTGCGCAGGAGCTGTAACAATGTCAATAAATCTCGGGATTATGACATTTGAGAAATAATCAACAACAGGCTGGCCAAAATACGCCTTTGTTATGTTTGCCGTGACGTTGGCAGCCAAATCTATTGTTGCATTTATCGTTTCATTGACTACGATTTTGCCTCAAACCTCTTTTTTATTCAAGCTCTGCTTTTGTTATCTTCATAACAGCAGTGTTGCCTGATTCTTCAATCACATCATAATCTAGTATTTTAATCTTTTTGTTGAACAAAGGCCCGGCTATAACAAGAGATTCAAACTCTCCGCCTTCGCCTGCAATATTTATGCCTATCTTCCTGTTAAGCTCTGCAAGCCTGTCAACCTCTTTGTGCGTTATTACTTTTCCAAGCCATGTCTTGTCAAGGCCTTCGCATGCAACCTTTGTAAGTATGAACTTGAATCCTGCATCAATTATTTCCCTCATTTCCTTTTCCTGGTCCATGTGCCATAAAGGAGTAAATGATCTTATGCCAAGCTCATCACACAAAGCTGCTATCCTGTCTGCCTGGTATTTAGAGTATAATGCCCCTGATACAACGCCTTTAATGCCGTATTCAGATACTGCCTTTTTCAGCAAAGCCTTCAGGTCAGCAAGCTCTTTCTCCTTCTCTCCTTTTGTGTAATGTGAAATCAGCGGGATGCCTATAGATTCAGACTGCATGCCCGCCATATCAACAGCAGGAGTGTGGAACATGTATGAGTCTGGGTTTTTGCTTTTCATAGACAGCATGCATTTCACATCATAGCCCTGCTTTATCATTATGTGCATCGCATATATAGAATCCTTGCCAGAGCTTACCAAAGCAGCTATTGGGTACATTTTTTTCACATATTCATTAGTTTTCATTTTCCTTTTCTTTGCAAGCCTTTCTATTGCTTTCTGTGTTTTTGCGCCAAACTGCGCAGCCTGCTTTTCCCTGAAAGCAAATTCCTTTGGAAGCCCAAGCTCTTCTGCAATCTCCCTTAATATAAGCTTTTTGCAGCCATTTTTTATTTTTTCTTTTCCAGGCACAGACATTGCCTTTGCAGTAAGCTCAATGTCATGGAAAGGCGCAAGGACATTTATTGCAAAATAGCCTGCGATTGCAGTATCTCTTAATAAATCCCTTTCATATGCAGTTATGAGCTCTTCCCATGCCTTTTTGTTAATGTCATCGTGCTTTAGCTTCATATATTTATGATAGCCTGCAAACAATTCCTCTGCGCCAAGCCCTGTAAATACAGTGTCAACATCTTTTTTGGCAAGCTCAATTGCAGCATAGACAACACAGCCTATTGCAACCTTTACAGCATCAGGCCCTACAATGGCTGTGACTTTTTCAGCAATCTTCTCAAGCTCAGCTTCTGTTATCTCTTTGGCCTTTAGCTTAAACCCTAATGCACCTGCAGCTTTTGTTGCATATTCAATGTCTTTGCTGTTCTTCATGCCGACTGTATAGCATATGAAATCAGCATTAAGCTGGCTGCATATAAGTGCAATCAGGACAGAGTCAACTCCTCCTGAAAAGAGTATGCCAAACCTTTTTTTTGGAATCCTTTTCTTAACAGCATCAACAATAGACTGCTTGAGCTCTTGTTTTGTAACTGCGCCTGCCTTTTTCTTGATAGCATCAATGCGTGCAGCCCATTCATGCCTGCCTATAAGGCTTTTGCCCTTTAATATGCCTGACAATTCCATAAATTATGCTGATTTTAGGGCATATTTAAAAATGTTTTTAGAAAAAGTAAAAATAGAGGACTCAGTCCTCGTCATCCTCTTCAACCCCTGCAAAATCATAATCATCCTTTGCAGGCTCTCCTTCTACATCTTCATAAGATTCATCTTCTTCAACTTCGTCTTCCCAATCCATTTTTTTGGTACCTCCGTTTTACTTTTTTGTAAAAAAAACCTAATTTTCGCATGGTCGTAACCTGTATATAAGAGTTTCTTATATAGGGTATATACCCTATTTTCTCCTTACAAAAAGGAAGAGAACTAAGGCGACAGCAGAAGCCAGCGCACCATATACAAATGTGGCATTGCTGCCAAAAGCATCCCAAAGATAGCCTGCAGCAAAGCCTCCAGGCAGTGCTGCAAAGCCTGTGAATGTGTGGAAAGTGCCCAATGCAGTGCCTTTAAGCGATTTTGGGCAAAGGTCAACAACAAAAGCCCTGTGCGAGCCGTCTATCAATGCAAAAAATATGCCGTATATTATGAACATGATAATAAGAGCAGGCAGTGTGTTTGAATAAATCAAGCCAATAGACACAAATGCAAAAAGTATATAGCCGATTATGATTATAGGCATTCTTCCAAGCCTGTCTGATATTGCGCCGACAGGTATTGTGAACAAAGTAAACACTGCATAAAAGAGAACATACATCAGTATTGATGTCGGCGCATTATTGCCCAGCTGCTGCGATTTCAAAAGCAAAAAGGCATAGCCGAAATTTCCTATTGTGAATACTGTTGCAGCAGCTATAAACATCTTGAGGTTAAATGGAAGGCCCTTTAGGCCCACATCAAGCTTTGGTATTTTGACAGGCGCTTTTCTTTTTTCCCTTACAAAAAGTATCATAAGCACAGTCAGGACAGTTGGGATAAATGCAATAAGAAATATCTGCTTGAATGTAAAGAACAGCAGTAAAAAAAATGCAGCAAGCGCCCCAAGTATAGATCCAAGGCCGTCAAAAGACCTTTGTATGCCGTATGCTTTTCCCCTTGCATATTTTGCGCTTGACTCTGCAACAAGAGCGTCCCTTGGCGCTTCTCTTATTCCTTTTCCAATCCTTTCAACAACCCTTATCAGAAGAACAAAAGGCCACGCATAAGCAAATGCAAACAAAGGCTTCATAATTCCTGACAATGAATAGCCGAAAAGCACAAAAGGCTTTCTTCTCCTTATCTTGTCTGACCAGTAGCCTGCAAAAACCTGAAGAAAAGATGCTGTTGATACTGCAGCGCCTTCAACAATGCCGACAACCCATGCTCCTGTCCCAAGCACAGATGTAAGGAACAATGGTATTAATGGAAAAACCATTTGCGAGCTAAGGTCAGCAAACATGCTTACAAGCCCGAGAATAATAATATTGACTGAAATTCCTCTCATAAAAGATTTAATGCTTGGCATTTTCCCTTTTTTATTTATGGACATTAAGTAAGTTAATAAATATTTTGCAAGCAAAAGCTTTTTATACTATCGTATTAACAAATTTATAAAGGTGATAGATAAATGGATACAAAATCATGGGTTAATTTGGCATTTGGCTCTCTAGGCGTGGTTCTCACATTTTGGGCAATAGGATTATTTTTGGGCCAGCTGAGTTAAAAATATGAACAAAAAAGCGTTTATCCTACTGTTAGGGTTGATTTTAATAGCTTGCTCTTCTCCTGAAAAACAGCTTACACCTCAGGAAAAGCTTGATTCAATGCCCCAGCATCCTGATGGTTATTATGAAGTTGACCCTGATGTTGTCAATTATATTTTAAGGAATGAGCCAAACATAATTGTGCTTGATGTCAAGACAAAATCATCATATTCTGTTGGCCATCTTCCAAATGCAATAAACATGCCTTATGATGAGCTTGAGTCAAGGCTTGATGAGCTTGACCCTACAAGGCCATATCTTGTTTATGGAGATGATATGCTTGAGTCAATGCGGGCTGCAAAATTAATGGCAAATTTTACTGACAAGGATGTTTTCAGGATATTGTTCAATTACCAGCAATGGGCAAAAGAAGGCTATGAAGTCAAGATAGAAAAATGCTATCTTACTGTTGGCTCAACGCCTGCAGGATATGACCATAAGCATGTATGGTGCGAAGGCGATGTTGAAGTAAAAGAATTCTGTGCAGACTCAGGAAAATGCCACATGCACAGGATAATGAGGACATCAGAGATTGCAGACAATGCTTTGCCTGGGCCTCATTCGCACAAATTGTTTCCAGAAGAAGATTAGAAATCCTGCTTTTTCTTAAGATATTCAATAAGCTCTTTTGAAATAAACGGCTTGTTTTCTATTATCAGGTACCTGAAAGGGAATATAACAGACTCTCCTTCTGCAGTTGGTATTTCTATCTCATCCTGAAATTTTAATTCATTGAAATCTGCGCCGTCTGCTATAAGCTTTGCAACTTTTACAGCAGTGTCTGTGCTCATCTGCTTGTCTCCAAGGTTTCTTGTTTCTTTTTTCCATGCAGAGAAATGCTTCATTGTCCTTTGCTGAGGAGGATGGTCTCCAAGAATGCCTCCAAAAACAAGATAATCAAAATCATCGTCTTTGCTTAACTGCTTTTCTGCATCCATGTCAAGAAGGCACGGGTTTGAGAGGTTAAGCTCCTGCGCAGACTGCTCTTTTACATCGCCGTAAGGCTCAAGTTTTTCTTTGTCTTTCTTTACATTTGTAAAAATAAGATTTTCTTTGCCTACTGTCTCAGATATGTGCCTGTACTCAATTATGCACCATTCATACAGCTCTGGCTCAAGGTGCTCTATTACATATTTCATAAATCTGCATGTTTGAATGAATTTTATAAATATTTGCATGAAAACGTTTAAATAATATCAAAAATTAAGGACTTTTTTATGGTCAGTGACAGAGGCCAGGAAACTGTAGAGATCTCTTTTGAAGAGCTTGTCAAAATGGGCCTTAGGCCTGCATCACTTGCTTGTTCTAATGATATTGGCCAGAAGCTTAGGCAGGCTAATGAAAAATATGCTCTTGGCGGCCAGCATAGGGAAGAAGCTCTTGGCATGTACATGGACCTTGAAAGGCAGATATGGGACATGGAAAAAGGCACAACAGAATACATGTGCGCCCTTGAATGCTGCGCAAGCATAATAAGGATGGGCCATGATATACAGACATACAGGATACTGTTCCATGCATATGCTGATGACGGCCTTGATAAAAGGATGATCAGCGAATCAGATGTTGCAAAGCTCCAGTACAGGCAGAAGCATTCAAAAAGATTTTCTGAAAGGTTTAACCTAAGGCTTTGACTATTTCTTTTCCAAATTCTTTTGCAGCAGCAGGACCATTTGCAGTTATCAGCTTTTCATCAACAACAACAGGCTCTTCGCTGAAAGTTGCTCCTGCTTCTTTAAGCACTTTGCTCTGAAGCTTGTCATCATCCCATGCTGTTGCTATCTTTCCTTCAAGAACACCTGCTTTTGCAAGAATAACAGGAGCAATGCATATTGCTGCCAATATCTTATCTTGCTTTACTGCATCTCTTGCTATATTTAATGCAGTTTCATCATCCTGGTAAATCACTGAGCCAGGGCCTCCAATAAAAATGACTGCATCATAGTCATTTACATCAACTTCAGATATGTCCAAATCAACATTTATTGTGCCGCCAAGCTTGCCTTTTGCAACCTCAACGCCTTTTGATGCTATCTTCACATCAACGCCTGCATCTTCAAGAACCTTTTTTGGCTCAAAGCACTCCTCGTCCCTGAAATTCTCAGGCGCAACAATCATTACAGCTTTTTTATCTGCCAGTTTAACCACCTCTTGTGTTGTACAGCTTAGCAATAAGGCCAAAGCAATAATCAGAGCTATTGTCCTGCCCATTACAAGGGGTATTTGGGCATCATATTTATTGTATATTGGTAACTTGAAAGTGGTAAAAATAGAAAGATTTATAAGTAAAAATATTTACTCTTATACTATGGGGGACAATATTAATTGGTATTATGGCAGGACACTCATGAGCCCAGAGACTCTTGAGGAGATTTCTCAAAAGCACACCAGGATGCTTAATGACCCGTTCCATGATGAGCCTTTGGCAACAAAAGAGCTTAGGGCTATTTTTGAAGAGGCAAACGTGAACAGCGCAAGGCTTGAGAGCCAGCTTATGTTCAACGAGCTGCTTAGAAGAAGCGAAGAAAAGCCGCCAAGAAAGGTCAAGCTCGAAGACATGGAGGAGGCTACAAAAAAGATTAGAATGCAGCTCCAGAATGCATGGAGCTGGGCTTCACAGCATTACACAGGCGCTATTGATGAATTTCTCGTAACAAAGCTGGGCACAATAATTGCGCCTGACGTGAACAAAGAGGCAAGGCTAAGGACTTCAGGTGCAAAAGTAGGCACGAAAATAGCAATGTACCCTGAGAAGCTGAGGCTGTATTTTGATGAATTTCTTGAGCAGGTCAACGGCAGGTATGTGAAATATGAAGACGGGCTTGAAAAAATGATAGCGCCTATAACAGTTCCTGAAAGGGCTGCATTTGCACACCTTATGACATTTTACCTGCAGCCGAACAATGACGGCAACAAAAGGACAGGAAGGATACTGCAAAACCTTATTCTTGTTGACAGCAAGCTGCCTCCGCCAATAATATACGGCCCTGAAAGCGACGAGTATGTTTCAAAGCTTCTTGCTGCATGGGAAGGCATAAAG
>JAHWHF010000059.1 GCA_019323415.1 Candidatus Woesearchaeota archaeon
CTCCGACATAAGCTATAAAAGCTTTCAGAGAAGGATAGAAAAGCTTGAGAAAGGAAAGTTTATTTCAGCAGAAAAAACAAAAGGCGGAAAAGAGGGAAATACAAAGATTTTGAGTGTCAAAGACACTCAGCTGACTGATTTCTGATTTTTGCTTTATTTTCTTAAATCTAAAGAATTCTAAAATTCTAATAATCGTACAGCTTGTCAATCTGTGAAGAGTTAACACTGCTTACAGTTGGATATATCTTGAACTTGCCGTCCTTGAACTCAAACCTTATTCCAGGGTTTATGATTTTTGTAACTTCAGCATTTGGGCAGAATGTTGACAGGCTGAACTTTAGTCCTGTATATCCTGATTTTTCAATATCAGAAAGCCCCTTTAATGTGCCTTCAGTTCCTCCAAATACCGCTATGTGTCTTGGAAGGTACTGCACAACTTCAACCTTGCTGTTATCCATTTTATTGTTATGCTCAAGATTAAGCTCTGTTGATACGCTGTTTTGTGTGTTGTCAATATAATCCCTGTCTTCTGACATTAGCCTTGTCCTGACAACATCATTCGCGCCTGAAGCATCTTTGTTCTTAACCAATGCAATGGTTCCAAACACACCTACGCCGCGATTATGCTCAGCGCCTGCACCTATTGCAACATAGTTTCCTGCAACAACTTTTGAAACTTCAGGAACGATTATAGTTTTTCCATCTTTTTCAATTAGTCTTAATTTTCTTATATCTGAGCTTTTTCCATAATCTGTGCTGTGGCCAACACCAATTTCTTCTTCGTCATTCTTCTTGTAATGCACTGATGCTGAGTTTTTGCCGTCGCTTGCAGTAAGCCTTATGCTTTTGTTTTCTTCGCTAACCCTTGCAGTCAATGATACGTTTGTGTCATCAACTTTATATGATGCACCTACTAATGCATATGCCTCTAGCTTTTCAGAATATCCAAGGCCAAAGAAATGCTCTCTTGCTTTTCTTAATGCCTCGTCATCAGAGCTGTTTCCGTTAAAGTTTATATGAGCAAGGTATCTTGCAACCTGCGCTTCTGAAAGCTCTGCCCTGATTTCCTTTTCTTCAATTTTTTTGTCTTTAAGTGTCTGAAGAACGCCGCCAAGCACATACTTTTCTTTGCCTGCTTCGCCAACCTTGCTTATTACTATCTCCCTTATCTCTCCGTTTGAAGCATCGCCGTCCAAAAGTTCAGGATTTATGTTAAGTCCTCTCGCAAGTATGCTGTTTGCAAGCATCTGCGCTGAGTATTCCTGTATCTTTGCTCTGTCTTCTGTGCTTGTTGCCCTTTTGTGGACTTCTTTTGCAGCCTTTGTCTCAGGGTATGCTGTGATTATCCTTGACTGGAGAGCAAGTGCAGCATCGTAATTCTTGGCTTTTTCAAATGCTATTGCCTTTTCAAGATATTCCTGTGCCTGTTTTTCAAATTTGTCGTTTATTTTGTTAATCTCTTTAATGCATGCTTCCTCAATTCCGCTGTTAGCCTGGTTTTTCACAGCAAATGTGTAAAATTCCTTTGCAATCTCAAGATCGCCTTCTTTCTTGTAAATGCCTGCAAGCTTTACTGCAATCTTGTCTGCATATTCAGTATCAGGATATCTCGCCATGAACTGCTTTGCTTTTATAATTATATCATCTGTTGGCGTAGGGTTCTGGCCAAGTGCAAGGCTTAACATCCTGAATGCAGCACTTATTCCATAGCCTATTCCAAGGCCTTCAACTGTTCCGCCTGCAAGAAGGTGAGCTCCGCTCTCTATCGCCATGTTCCTTGTGCTTTTCTTAGGGTCTGCTCCAAGCACCACATATGCAACTGTCTTGCCAGCATATGTCCTTATTGAGCCAATATAGTTGCCTTCATGGTCAAACTGAGCAAGCCATACTTTTGCTTCAGGCAGGTCAATTTTCTTGACACCATCAACTGCTTCCTGCCCTGTTTTGGACACTGCGGCTGCAAATTTTGCCCTTTCAAGCAATATTTTCTCAAGGTTATATTCAGAAACAGGCTTGTTGTCTCCTGTTGAAATATCTGCAACAAAATTAGTATAATTCTCTCCGTTATTTTCTTTCCTTACTTTAAGCTCTGCCTGTTTTTTTAGCTCAGCATCAGCTTTTGCTATCTTCTGCTCTATTGATTTTCTTTTCTCCTTGTCTGTTGCCTTGTTTTCATCTGTAAATGCAAGCGCAAACCTGTACTTGTTGGCAGCCAGCTGGTATTCTCCTTCATTAAACTTCTCGTCTCCCTGCTCAATTAATGACTGGCGTGCAAGTATAGGCCTTCTTTCCTCAAACCATTTAATGTATCTCTGTGCCCAGCTTATCTCTTTGCTTTCAGGATATCTTTCAACAGCTTCTTTTAGTTTTGAATATGCGTCATATTCTGATACACTGAAGCCTTTTGAATCAAGCATTCCTTCAAGCCCGCCGACAATAGCATCGACAGCCATTGCAGACTTGTCTTCTGTAAGGTTAAACAGGTTTGCATTTTCAATAGGCTTTGCAATAAAATCAATGGCAGTCTTTATCCTGCTCGCCCTTAATATGTACCTTGATTTAACAAAATCGTCTTTTATGATCTCCTCTTTGACTTTTTCCCTTAGCTCTTTGCTTATATTTTTGTCTTTCATAAGCTTTGCAAGCTCTTCAATCTTTTTGTCCCTTTCAGAAATTGTCAGAACTCTTGCAAATCTTCCATATTCGCCAAAGCCGTTTCTTAGAAGCTTGTTCTTATCACTTTCATTATCTGCCTGGACAAGGAATTCAAGCGGCTTTTCAACGCCTTTATCGTTTCCTAATGCAACTTCTACAAGAAAA
>JAHWHF010000060.1 GCA_019323415.1 Candidatus Woesearchaeota archaeon
AACTTAACTTTGTCAGGGTTGCCTCCCATTGTCTCTATTCCTGCCTTAAGGCCTTCCTTGAAATATTCGGCGCTTTTTCTTATAATCTCGAGGTCGCCGCCAAGCTTGTTGTTAATCCATGCATGCCATGTTGCAAGATAGCATGAGCAGTCTGCTTTTGCTTTTTGGAAATCCGCAATCTTTGAGCCTGTCACAAGGCCTGTGCCAAGATGCACTTTCCCAGAAATCTCATAGCCGATATAATGCTTAATTTTCATGCCAGTATCAAGCATATTTTTTAAATCTTCAGGAGTAAGAACTTCCTCTGCATTTCTTGTTATTAAGTCAAACCTCTCTTGGCTGTCCATCATATCACCTTTTTGGATAATTTCTGCCAATGTTTAAAAAGCTTTTCATAAAGACATTTAAACTTCAAGATTAAACAGCAGCAAGGGGGAAATGGATATACAATGAAGATATCAGTAACATGGCTTACATCATACCTTTACTGCAGGAGAAAATTCTATATTGAAAATGTGCTTGGAATTTCTGAGCCTCCAAAAGATGTGCTTATCAAAGGAAAGATAAGGCATGATGTGTTTGACCTTGCAAACAAGCAGGAAAGGGGCATAATATTCTCAATAGATTCTGCTGTAAAAAGCTCAATTTTCGAGAAATACAAGAATGCATACCTTAAGAACCTGAAGAATACAATACTTATCCACAAGCCAACACTCAAATCGCTAAACCTTGACCTAAAGCAGGTTTTCAAAGAGCTCTGGCCTTTGTTTGTGAATGAAAGCATTGCAAGAAGCAATAATGTGTTTAAGTTTGCAGAAAATACAGGGCTTAGGGGAAAAGAGCTTTGGGAGGCGCTCACGCCAAAAATAGAGTCTGAGCTTTATGTTGAGTCTGACAATATTGGGCTAAAAGGAAAGGTTGACAGGGTTGAGAAATATGAGGACAAAGTCATTCCAATTGAGCTGAAGACAGGCTCAGCGCCGCGCGAAGGAGTGTGGGAAGGCCATCTGATACAAGTTGCAGCATACATTATGCTTCTTGAAGAAAAGTTCAGCATGCAGATTGATTATGGAAAAGTTGTTTACCTGAATGAAGGCATAGCAAGAACTATAAGGATAAACCCTTCGCTAAAAGATGAGATTGTAAAGCTGACTGCTGAAGTGAAGGATGTTATTGAAAAAAAACAGATGCCTGACTTTACATCAAACAGGAACAAGTGCGAAAGCTGCGGGCTCAGGAAAGAGTGTTTTAATCTCTAGTCGGTTATTAAATTTCAGGGGTTGCGGCCGGGCTCATAAATATACACAATTATGATAAAAACACAGAAATATTTATATATCTTAGAATAATTTTTTGACTTAAATTTAGGGGAGGTTATAATCATGGCTGAAGAAGAAAGGATGGTTTCAAGGCAGATAATTGGCAAGACAATTGTCAGCAAGACAGGAAAAAGATTTGGTGAAGTCGGCGACGTTATATTTGAGACAAGAAGCGGCGAGCTGATACACATGATTGTCAAGAACCCTACAAGCTACACAAAAAAGCTTGACCTTGAAAAAGACAAGGAAGGAAATATCTTGATACCGTTTTCAGCTGTAATTGCAATGGGCGATTACATGGTTGTTGCTGAAGAAGACATCATATAATTTTTTTCTTTTCAAAAGGTTTTTAAATAACTGGGGGTATTTTGAAAAAAATGACAGCTATATGGACTGAGAAGTATAGACCTCAGAAGTTTTCTGAAATATTCGGGCAAAAAGAGATTGTTGCAAGAGTTGAGGCTTTTGTTAAAGGCCAGAACATGCCGCATCTTCTTTTTGCAGGCCCTGCAGGAGTCGGCAAGACAAGCCTTGCAATAGTTGTTGCAAAAGAGCTTTACGGAGACACATGGCGGGCTAATTTTCTTGAGCTTAATGCTTCTGATGAAAGGGGAATAGATGTTGTAAGGAACCAGGTCAAGAACTTTGCAAGGACAAGAAGCATAGGCAATGTCCCATTTAAGATAATATACCTTGACGAATGCGATGCGCTTACAAGAGAAGCGCAGCAGGCTCTTAGAAGGACAATGGAGAATTACACTAAAACCTGCAGGTTCATACTTTCATGCAACTATTCAAGCAAGATACTTGACCCTATAAAAAGCAGGTGCACTGTTTTCAAGTTCAAGCCTTTGCAGAAAGAGGAAATATTCAGGATAATTGAAAAGATTTCAAAGAATGAAAAAATCAATGTTAATGAAAAAGCAAAAGCAGCATTGTATGAGGCTTCAGCAGGAGACTGCAGGAAAGTTGAGAACATACTGCAGGGCTGCGCTGCGCTTACTGACAAGGTTGACGAGGAAGAAGTCTATGACCTTGCATCAACTGCAAGGCCAAAAGAGGTTCTTCAGGTCATGGAGCTTGCTGTAAAAGGGCAATTTTTAAAAGCTAGAGAGCTATTGTTGTCTACAATGCTTAACCACGGCCTGTCAGGCCTTGATATAATCAAACAGATACAAAAAGAGGTCTGGGAGCTTGAGCTTGACGACAATGCAAAACTAAAGCTTGTCGAGGCGTGCGGTGATGCTGAATTCAGGATGGTTGAAGGCTCAGATGACTTTATCCAGCTTGAGTCGCTGCTTGCAAAGTTCCCGGCTGCAAAAAATGGCTAAAAAAGAGGACCAGGTAATAAAAAAGCTTGCAAAGGACGTTGAATTCTTAAAAGAGGCTATGCTCGGCCCTGAAGCTGCACTTCCTGAAAAGCTGAGAAAGCTTGAAGAGCAGAACAAAGAGCTTATTCTTGAGAACAATGTGCTTAATGACGAGAAAAAGCTTCTGATTGAGGCAAACAGGAGGTTTGAAAGGGACAAGAAAACTGCAAGCCTTCTTGTCCAGGGATTTGGAGACATGAAGCTGAAGCTTGCCAGCAAGCAGGAGATTATCAACAAGCAGCAGGAAGAGATACAGAAGTTCAAGGACTTTGTTGTTGACCTGCGGGATAAGGAGCTTGGCTTTGAGCTTGATGACAAGAAAAAGACAAAGCAGCTTGGAGAGATAATGACAAAGCTCAAGCATGAGATTTTCAAGAAAAACCAGCTCATGAACAGGTTTGTTGAGACAAGAAAGATACTTGAGCAGCAGATAATGGTAATGAACAATGAAAAAGAGAAAACAGCAGCAGAGAAAATTGCACTGCTGCAGAAGATAGAAAAGCTGCTTGATATTGTTGAAAAGCAGGATTATGCTGTAAAAGAGCTCAAGAAGCAGTACAGCGAAAAGCTGCAGATACAGAAGCAGAGATATGATGAGATGATAAGAAGGCTTAACGAAGTGAACATGAAAGAGGTTCTTGACAAGAATGCAACAATGATTGCGCTGCAGAAAAAAATGAAGATGCAGGAGGATGCTTTCAGGCTAAAGCTTGACAAGCAGAAAAGAATGGTCAAAGAGTTTGAGGACTTCCTTCACAAGCAGGAACTGCAGCTATAGCAACCCCCATATTTCTATATTATATTAGATTAAGCAAAAGTTTAAAAGTTAGTTCTTGTGTAAATAGGATATAGAATGAAAAATCAAGTTAAAAACAAATACCTAAAGAGAATAGATTTCAAAGACGGCGAATTGGGTTTGTATGATGTTGATAGTTTTGTTAAGGATTGGGGTTCAAAACCAAGAAGAGGGGTAGCAGAAAAGAGATGCAGAATCGTAAAAAAGAAAGGTGAAAAAGTTCTAGAAATAACAATCCCGAAAGGCACCACGAGTGATGGAGGTTCATTCTGGAGATTAAACTTTCCTAGAAATTTTACTGATGCTACATTTGAATATGATATTATGTTTGGAGATAATTTTGATTTTGTTAGAGGGGGCAAACTTCCGGGTTTGGGCGGGGGTGCATCCATGGGATGTGGAGGAACACCAGAAGAGTACCAGAATGGTTTTTCTGCAAGGCTGATGTGGCGAGTGCATAATTTTCATAATAAATATTTGATAAAAGACTCTTACAAAGCATACCTAGTTCAATATGTTTATCACCCTGAAAGACATAAATCAAAAAGATATGGGGAAGACTTTGTTTATAGAAATAAAGCTGGAAGAATCTTTGTTAAACCAAATAAATGGTATACCCTAAAAATGCGCATTAAGCTTTCTGAGGACCCCAAAAAGAAAGATACTCTTTTAGCGTGGGTTAATGGAAAACAAGTATTAAGTAGGAAATTAAACCTCAGAAAAAAGAAGAGCTATGGAATTAATCAGGTTATGTTTAGCTTATTTTTTGGAGGAAATAAACCAAGCTGGGCTACGAAAAAGAAAGAAAAAGTTTATTTTAGGAAATTCTTAATTAGAGAAAATTAAATAAAAAATAAAAAAGAATTAATCAGCGTGCTTTAATGTGATTGTTGTTCCTATGTCCTCTTCATAGTCATAGTCAAGCTTTATGTTAACAATCTTCTGGAATGTTGTTTCTGTTGATACAGGCTGTATGCACCTTACTGTTGCGCTTCCTGACCTCAATGTAACATATCCTGAAGATGCTGTTCCGTCTGAAAGGCCTGTGCACTGCAAGCCTGGAAGGCCTGTGCTGACAGTCACAAACACCTTGTTGACATCTGTCCTTACATCGGCATCATTGCAGTCTGTATTGTACTTGTAAACATTGCCGTTGCCTTTCTGCTCAACCTTGAAGATAAATGCAATCTTGTCTGAGCCTGCAACTGACTCTGAAAGCGTTGTGACCTGCAAAGGAGCTCCTGAGTTAAGAACTTTCTTTTCCTCTGTAACTGCACACACTCCCATGTCTGAGTAAAGGTCTCCTGTTATGCACAACAGGCTTAGTGCCTCTGTGCCGTATTTGTAGCAGACTCTTGCCAGAATAGGGTACTGAAGTGTGCCTGCAACAGCACTTTCATGGTTAAGCTCGTCAAATGTAACATACACCGGGTTGCTCTCAAGCACATTTCCCTGTGAATCTTTTTTCTTTGCAATAAGGTCCTCTTCAGGAGAAAGCTTGAAACCTGCTGAAGTCTTGCCAAACTCAACAGGGTCTATGCCCAGAAGCTCGACAATGACATCGTCTTTGCTAATCTGTGTCTCGCCGTCATTGACAATCTTCACTTCAACATCAAAAGGAAAGTCCCCGCCGTCATAGACATCCTGCGGAGGAGCATCCTCTGTAAATGACAATAACAGTCCTGTTGTCCCCCCTACAAAAGGGCTCTCAGACAAATCATTTTCTTCCCCTCCTTGACAGCCTAATAAAATCAAGGCCATAACCAAAACAAAAAATAATTTTTTCATTTTAAATTCCTCCTTTAGTATGTTGTAACAATTGTGATTGGCTTTGTAATCTGCTTTTTCACGCCATAGCTTGCCTTTACAACAAGCGCTGATGTGTAGTCAGATGTTGATGAAATGTCTGCAAAGCAGGTTATTGTATTTTGGTGTGCAAGGTTTAATGTTCCTTTTGGAAGGCATTCAAGCCTCAGGTTTCCAAGCCTTACATCATCTATGCTGATAATGTCAAAGTCCCTGTACTGGTCAAGCGCCTTGCCTGCGCATGCATCGCTTACCTTGTCCTTTGCAATTATCCTTGCCTGGTTGTCAGAATCTTTTTGTGAAAATGATATTGTATATGACTGCCTTACTTTTCCGCCTGCTTTTCTTGTCGCAGATGAAGTTACGCTGTCAACGCCCACAGGAGCTCCCTGGCCTGCTCCAAGTGAAGGGTTTGAAACAGAAAGCTCGCATTTCTGGTCTGCGTCGCCGTCAATGCATGTTGAATAAGTGAGCTGTGTCTCATACTGATAGCATGCAGTTATTACAGTATTCTGAGGGAAAAGCTGGCCTGGGCTTGATATACTTGAGCTCTCAAATCTTAATATGTCCCAGTCTCCTGGAACAATAGAATCGCCAACGCCTGACTTTCCATTCAAGCTGACTGAAGCCTTATTCCTGTTGTACTTAAGGAATGAAGGGTCATAGCCGCTCAGATAAAGCTCAACATTTGCGTTTGACCAGCCTAGGTTCTCAACACGCACATCAAAAGCAAAAGAGTCTCCTGGTGTAACCCTTATAGATGAAGGGTCTTCAAGAGAAATCTCTATGCCTTTTGTGCCAACATAAGTGCCTTCTGCCTTTTCCTCTTTACCGCCTATTCCGAAAAGGCCTCTCTGTGTGCCATCCTGCGCACATGAAACTACCAAAATCATAAGAACTGCCAACAAAAAATATATTTTTTTCACATTACCACCTTTTTTGGATTAATTATTTACTCAAATGTATATAAACATTTCCGTTGAATCATGCAAAAGTTGAGCTTGCCTTAAGTACAGTAACCTGCTGTGATTCTGTGCTTGAATATCCGTATTCAAGGTCAATCCTGAACAATGTGTTGAATGTTGTTCCTGCGTCAATAGGATCTTTTAATGAGCATACAACCTCAACCTTGTTATTGTCAAGCTTTATTCTTTGAGGGCAGCTGAACTGGCCCGAGGTCGGGCTTTTTGAGTCATACTTGTAATCCTGCGAAAGCTGGAGCTTGAAATCAAACCTGTTCAGGTCGTCGCCAACGCCTGAAGCTGAGCACATTTTCTCAACATTTGTCTTTGGGTTCCTAAAAACAGTACCTTTGTCCTTGTTCTCAACAACAAACCTGAACCTCGGGACAATCTTTCCGGGAGTTGTCTCGATAATTGTCTCTTCAACCTCTGTCACAGCAAGAGGTGCTCCCTGGCCTGCTGTCATGTTAAGGTTCCTGTTAAGGCTCTGGAAATTGCAGCTTCCTGGCCCGCTTCTGGGGCCAATGCATGCAAGCATCTCAGCCTCTGTCTTGTATTCATAGCATACTGTTGCAGTTATGTCAAACTTCTGCTCCTCTGAAGCAAAAATAGGCTTTGCATGGAAAACTATGTCAACAATGTCTGTATCGCCAACAGGAACATCCCTGCTTCTTCCAAGCAAGGTGTCCTTGAGCTCAAAATAAGCATACTCTGCATCCTTTAAAGAGAAAAATGATTTTGGATAGCCAAACACAACAACTGCGTTGCTTACATCATATGCGCCTTCGTTTGAAGTCTGAAGCTGGACAAAAAAATCCTCATTCTCATATATTTTTTCAGGAAAAGTGAGGTATTGTATCCTTAGGCCTGAATAGCCTATCTTGTAGCTGTCTCCTGTCTCTCCTGAAGGCAGTGTGCATGCTAGCACAAATACCAAAACAAGCAGTGCATAAAAAAATATTTTCATTTATATCAAACCCGGCAATGTCTCAGTTTGCTTTGCCTCAAGAATCTTTACATCAGTCTTTTCTTCAAGGCCGTACCTGTAAATGGCTGAGACTTTTATAAAATGTGTTGTTAAAGGAGTGAGACCAAGTATATCTGCAGGGTCTCCTGCTGCAACAATCCTGCAGTTGAATGTCACATATTCCTTTACATCAAGCTCTTCTTTTGCATATTCAGGTGAAATATTATAATACCTTTCACCGTCTTTTACTTTTGATTCTGTAAATTCTGCAGGAGTGCATCTTTCAAGCTTAAGGCTGTCAGGAAGTATAATTTCCATTGACTTTACATTCCTTATCTTTCCCTTTTCCCATTTGTTGTCAAGGGTTATTCCAAGTGCTGTCCCTGTGCCGTCTGCATCTCCTATTGCATAGCCTGTTATTGCGCTTCCTGTAGCTTTTAGAGGCGCAACCTGGACTGCAAGAGGCATTGACTCTGGTGTTGCCATTCCAATGCCAACTGGGCCTGGCGTGTATTTTGCAATAGGCTTTGACTGGCCGAATTCTGCCAATGGGTCTTTTTCCTGCCTTGTATAATCAAGCTTAAGGTTCCTGTCCATAAAATAAATA
>JAHWHF010000061.1 GCA_019323415.1 Candidatus Woesearchaeota archaeon
AATTTGACGTTGAAACAAAAAATTATTGTTATCTCTCAATTCCCAGGGAATACAACAGGTTGATGCGCGTGAAGCCGAATCCTTTGGTTGTGCATCAAACTGCAGATGGCACGACTTATTATGTCCCAAAGCCGGCAGTACCCCAAATCTGCGGTGATGTTCAAGATTCTAAATTCAAGACTTATTGCGAATATGTATTTGATGAATTTAATTCATTGAATGTTCTAACTTTAAGTTCTTAGAATTTTACTGGCAACTTACAAAGATTTTTATACCCGTTTAGAGTATTTTCTTAGTAAAATGAAACAAAGCACAAAGTCACTTATCAAAGGCGGAATCATTGCAGTAGTTGTGTATTGGATATGTTTTGGCATAATCTTTCTTGGTCTTATTAACTCAAAAGGAGGATGGTCAAACCTTGGCCCTGCAATTGCAATGATTATTGCAACAGTGCCTTCTTCATTTTTGTTTTTAGGGCCGTTGGAAGAATCTGGCATGGGCAATGCATTGGCAGTAACTTTGCTGATTTTAATCCAAAGCACAGTTTACTTTTTGATTGGAATGGGCATTGCAAAAATATATGCAAGAGGCTTTCCTGGCTGGAAAGAGTTTTTCAAGCTGACAAAAGCAAAAACAATAACTTCATTGGTTTTGTTTGTGGTTTCTTTGTTAACAATATACTGGCTCAACATAAGATATGGACACAACCCTTATGGTTTTGACCATTTCATAACCTCGCCTCCTGTTGAAAACATACTTGGCATATTTGCGGTTCCAGTAATAGTTCTATATTTCCCATTGTTGATTTTATTCAGTGCATTTTCAGAAATAGACCAATTGTCAATTTTTATTGTTGCAATCCCTGTACTGCTTTATTCTTATTTCCTGACATGCTTTATCATTCTTACAAAAAGAAGGATTAAAGCAAGAAAGGAATTAAAAAAAACCAATCACGCATAAGAACTATTCACAGTTCAAATGGAATTTCTAATGATTTCAAATAACTTTTAGCCAATTCTGCCAATTCCTCACCATCATAGCTGTGAAAACAATTATGTTCATAATCTTGTGGAGAATGTGCAATAT
Source organism: Candidatus Woesearchaeota archaeon (assembly GCA_019323415.1). Lineage (GTDB taxonomy): Archaea > Nanobdellota > Nanobdellia > Woesearchaeales > WJKV01 > JAHWHF01. The sequence goes on from JAHWHF010000061.1 coordinate 1,087, forward strand.
CGATATCCATTGCCTTATACCAAGCAAATTTAACCCTTAAAGTTAATCCGACATTTTCTCTTTCTTCAACTGAAAAAGGCTTTGTTTCAAATTTGTATCTGCCCGGAAATTTAGATTCTATTAATGCTTCAAGATTTTGAAATATTTCATTAACATTAGGACCCATATCAATCACAGATTCAGCTTCTTAATCTTTTTAACCAAAGTCTCATATCTAATGCCAAGGCTTCTTGCTGTTTTGCTCAATGATTTGAACTCTTTCAATGCTGCTTTGAAATATTCTTTTTCAAACAATTCAAGAGCCTCTTTCATTGAAAGTCTTGGCTCAACAATCCTTTTTGCAATGCTCTTTGTTGTCTCTTCATCAACTTTGCTGCTCTTTGGCTTTGTAATCTCATATTTCTTAAGAACATCAGATATGACTTCTTTGACATATTGCTCTTTTGTCTCAGGCTCATATACATATATTGGGTTCCTGAACTGCTCTGCATCAATCTTCAGCTGGTTTACAAGCCTGTGGAAATGCCTTCTTTCAACGCCTGCAATCTTTGATGCCTCAGATATGTTGCCTTTTGTAAGCATCAATAGCCTAACTAGGTAATGTCGCTTAAACTGCTCTTTAGCCTGCTTAAATGGTATTAAAATTGTAATAGGATAATCAAGCTTGCCTTCAATTAGTTTATGAGAAATGTCGTCATTGACCTGCTCTATGTTCAGGCCAAGAAAGCCTTCCATAGCAGACGCTACAAACGGCTTAATCTCCTTCTTTTTTCTTATGAAATTTTCAAGGTCTGCCATTTTGGTTTGGAATCGTATTATTCTTAATAAGCCTTGTTATACGCCCCATAACACTTAATGCACCCACCCTTTATAAATCTTTCGTTTATTTACCACCCAAAAGGGACAATAAATAACCAATAAGCTTTAAATATCAAACCCAGTTTTTCGCCTCAAATGAAAGGTGTAATAGTAAATTTTCGAGGCGGGAGGCATACCCAATATGACAGCCATATGATCGTAAAAGTCGATGGTGTGGCTGACAAGGCCAAAGCTCAGGCGTTAGTAGGCAAAGCTGTGACCTACACAACTGAGTCAGGCAAGCAAATCAAGGGAACTGTTGCTAATGTACATGGAAATTCTGGTTCTCTGAGAGTTGTATTTGAAAAGGGTATGCCCGGCCAATCAATTGGCAGGCAAGTTGAGATTGCAGCCTGATTTATGCATACATTCTTAGAAACATTTATAAATATTTGATTCGTTTTTTTCTAAAAGGTGCATAGATGAAAAAATCATATTATGTTTTAGCTGTTGTTTTGGTTTCTTTATTGAGCCTGCCTGTTGTGATTGCTGCACAGGATTATGCTGATTTTGGCTCAATTGCTTATGTTTTTGGAGGCATTGAGAAATTCCTGCAGAACAAGACAGCAGTATTTGGCTTAATGTTCTTTTTACTGTTCTTTTTGCTTTACGGAGTTTTTTACACTGCGTTAAAGAAATCGCCTTTGTTTGGCGGAAAAGATGCGCCTTTGGATAGGCCGGGAAAAGTTGCTGTTCTTTCGCTTTCAGGCATAGTCCTGCTAAGCCTGTTTCTTGTAAGGAATAATGCGCTCCAGTTTGCAACAAACCTTGCAACAGCAATGAACGGCTTTTTTGCATTGATGATTTCTGCATTGGTTTATCTTGGAGTGAAGTTCAGCTTTAAGGAAGCAGACATGGGCGAGGTTTCAGGAACTAAATGGTCAGATGTGATTGCATTTGTTGCTTTTGTATTAAGCTTGAGGATGTTTGCATCATTGATGGACGAAGGCCTGATTAAAGACATCGCAGTAGTTGCAGTTTATATCGCTTTATTGGGCGTTCCTATATTTGTGCTTACAAAAAAGAAAGTCAAAACAAGCGGGACGCCGCGTGCAGATGCCAGGCAGGAAAGCGAAGAAAGGGACGACCTGGATAATTTAAGCCGCGATACACAAGCGGCTGGTACCCAGCTTCAGCAGACTGCACAGACACAGAGGCAGGAGCAGCAGGTAGTGCCTCAGGCAGTCCAGCAGGCAGCAGAACAGATTGAAACACAGACACGGCCAGGAGGCGCACTGACACCTGCTGCAAATCTTGAGAGCCAGGCTAAAGTGCTGGACAAGATTGAAGCATCGCTTGGTGAAATGCAGGATGTTGTTGCAGGTCATGAAAGGAATTTGGAATTATTGTCAGGAAAAATAAGAAGGCTTGAGCAGGGCATTAAAAGCGAAATTGATGAGCTGAAAATAAGTATAAAATCAAAAGAAAGAAAATTGAAAAGCCCAAGATTCAAGGATCAGGTTACAGCAATCAAGGCAAGCATACGCTTTATGAATGACGAGCTTCTAAAGCAGCACCAATTGTGCCTTGAGACTTCTGCAAGCATCATCAAACAATTGGACCAGTACAAGGGCGTAATTAAGGATCTGAAGAAATCGCCTAAAGCATTCAGGAAACTAAGAAAGAAAATAAAGCCTGGAAAGCAGGTCCCTGCACAGGAGCTTAAGGAATTGTACAAGCATATTTTGGAGCTAAACAAAAAAGGCCATGAATACTTTAATGCTTTAGGCCCAAGAATTGAAAATCTTATAACAAGGCTAAAGAATCTAATACAGCGCCGCGACCAGTCACTGACAAAGGAGCAGCAGCAGACGCAGAAGGAACAGAAGGCTGAAAAAGTTGAGGTCAAGAAAGTTGAGTCTGCTGAAGAGGTTGCAGATGCAGTATTAAGAAATGCAAGAAAAGGCCATGGTGCAGAGGCAGGAAAAGAGCTGTTTAAGCTTTGCGCTCTTGATTATGAGGTTTTCAAGAAAACAGTAAATGAGCTTGCAAAATTAAAGGCAACAATAAGGTACAAGCGCGCAGGCGGCAATGAAAAGTTCGCTACAATTTCAGGAATTGCAAGCGATGTCAAGGAAAAGGATGTTATGCAGGTGACTATTGGAAACAACACTTATGCTATTTACCTTAGAAATCCTGAAAAATATGAAGTATTCAAAATAAGGGTTCCATAATTAAATCATTAACTTTATAAATAATGCTCATATTTTAGTATCAAGAAAGAGGTGATATGATGTACAAGAAGGCTAGCTTATCGCTATCGATAAATGCAATAGTTGTATTAATTCTTGCAATAACAATGCTGGGCTTGGGCCTTGCATTTATGAGAGGGACTTTTGGAAAAGTTACTGAGCAGTTCGGAGAAATCTCAGGCGAAGTCCAGAAGGACATGATTGACAGGCTTAAGCAGAGCGGAGAGAACT
>JAHWHF010000062.1 GCA_019323415.1 Candidatus Woesearchaeota archaeon
ATATGACAACCTCCCTTATGTTAATTCTCCTGAGCATAAGGCCGTCATCCATAATTTTTTTGAGACATTTCATATTCTCTTCGTTTGTCTTTTTTGACTCTCCTTTAAGCCCATAAAGAATATTTATGCCTGGCAAAAACTTTGGCATGCCGTTAGGCCCTCTTTCTGCGCCGTATTTGTTTATTATCTGCGCTGCCCTGTAAGTCTGCTCAGGTGTTGTATTAAGGTTGTTCTGCTTTACAACATCAGAATCAAAGCTCTCAACCCCAAATGCTGCAACATTTCCTTCTGTGCAGTATTCAACAATAATTTTTGTCTTTTCTTCTGTAACATTTGCAGGATTTGCATTGTCTATGTGAAGGACTTCATACTGGACATTTTCCTTTATTCCTTTAAGCAGTTTCTCAAGCTCTGCTGCTGAATGCTTGTACATGTACATGCAGCTCTGCTTGCCGAGCCTGAAATTCATTATGCCGTTTTTATTCAATGCCTTCATCTCATTGATAATATCCTGCTGGTCCCTGAACTCGGGCTTTCCTTTCAATGGCTCAAGGCAAAAGCTGCAGCCCTGCTCTCTTGAGCACCCCCTGCTTGTCTCAATCTCTGCTATTGTAAATGCATAATTTGGTATTTGCTTTACAATATCTGCACCTTTTTCTGCGAACATTGATATCCTTGAATATCTAATGTCAACATCAACATCTTCTGTAAACTTGTTGTCAAGCAGAATGTCAAACTTGTACTCAATATTAGGTATAATCATGTTAAAGTCTTTGTCACCCTTTACTTCAGAAGCAACCCTTCCGCCATAAAGCCCTGAGCCAAATGTAACCGGGCCTGTAAGAATCTTAAAGCAGTTCATCTCTTTAAGATATTTCTTTATTTCTGCAACTGTTCCAGGATAAGCTGAAAGGTATTTGCCAGGAGTGTGTATGCCGCATATTATTATAAGAAAATCAGTTTCTTCAATCACTCTTGCAACATCATTTACTGTCCTGTTCCTTACCTTTATGTTTGTCTTCTTTTCCCTTGAAAGCCTTTTCTTTGCTTTCTCATCCATGAAATAAAACCTTATGTCATCTATTGTAAGATATCTTACATTATGGCCAGAAGCAATAACAGCTCCTGCTATGTACCTTGGGTATGTTCCCAGATAAGGGGGCACTCCCAAGCCGGCAGGCTCATCTGTGTAGCAGTCAATTATTGTGAATAGCATTTTCGTGTGTACTAAGAATTAAGATAAAAACTTATCTGTTTGCAACATCTGCATTGCTTCCTGTTGCAAGAACATGGTTGTCAAAAGTCAGAGCTACTTTTCCGCCAAGCGCATTTGAAGTTGCCTTTAGCTTTGAAAGTGCAGCCTTAAGGTCCTGCTTGTTTTTCATGTACAATGGGTTTATGTTCAGTATAACAACATTTCCCTGCCTTAAGTCATTCAAAGCATGCTCAATGTCCTTTGGCTCTTCAAGAGTCATGTACTTGACATTCTGCTTTCCTTTCCCCGATATTTTTTTCTCGCCTGAGCCAAAATCCCTTTTGAGCTGCCTTGTTACAAGGCTTCCCGCCATAACAAGGTCGTCATAGCTAAGATAATCATGTTTTTCATTGAACAGTTTGTTAAGCCTTACAACCTCATTAGGTGAAAGCTGTTTTGGAGAGCTGTATACATCAATGCCGAGCTTCTGGACAACATAAGGCATTTTCTTGAGCTCGTCTGTAAGCTCTTTCTTATCATGATACTGCTCAATAAATCTCTTAACGTCATGAAGGTGCTCGTAAGGAAGGTATGCGCCTGCTTTTGCATCAGGAGTGTCAAATTTTGTAGCAGCAGCCATTGAAGGCTTTTTCTTTGACTGCTCAATAACTTTCTGCACTTCTTCAGCTGAGACATTTTCTTTTTTCTTTGGAACTTTTGACTTCAAGCTGGTAAACGCACCAGTAAACTTCTGCTTTAATTCGCCAATCTTTTCAGAAATTGGCTGTTTCTGCATAACAGGCTCTGGCTTGCCGGCTTCATCATCACCGTGCTTTTTTATATGCTCTTGCTCTTTCTGCTGGTTGTGTGTGATAATCTCAACGCCCATTATAAGTCCTGTGCAGAAAAGCAGTATAAGTATGAGTATCAGCCAGTCTCTTAGGCCTCTTTCAACAGGAGCAGGCTGCTGAAGCTCAGCAACAGTGAACTGCTTTTCAACTGTCTTTGTCTGTGAGCCGCTTGTTAGCAATACAACAAGAGTATAATCTCCCTGCTCAAGCACTCCAATATTTTCAAGCAACACTTTTGGCTCTTTCTCTGTAAACTCTTTGTTCCATACAACCTCTGCATTTCTAAAAAGGGTTAGCTCAATATCTGTCTCAGCTTCAATCTCAAGCCCTAATGTAAAGCTTACATTTGACCCAGGCTCAAAGCTTTCCTTTATGTCTATAACTGCATCAAGCACCAATGCCTTGACAAGATCAAACCTCATGCCAAACATGCCGCTGTAAACGTCAGTCAGCCTTATGAACAGCCTGTCGCCGTTTAATGCAAACTCTCTTTCATCTCCTTCTTTAAAGACAACATATTTGCCAAGCACATCAGCATCAACTGAGTTTGAGTTTACATTTTCAATATCAATAATATTCCATTCGCCATTTTCTTCAAACTGTATCCTGTCTCCTTTAATCAGGTTTCCAAGCTCTTTAGGGAAATTGTATATTGTGAATATCTGAGGACCTCTTTCTTTTACAGCTGCGCCAGTGGTGCCGCTTCCGCCGCCACCGCCTCCTCCTGAGCTTCCTCCGCCGCCATAAACTGTGATGTTCTTTAGCTCAGCATCATTTGCAAGGCTGCATTGTGCAGTTGATGTTACTGCTTCTGCAGAAATCTCGTGCACGCCAGATGTTGCTGTCCAGTAATATGTTATGTTCCTTTTTCCTCCTGGCAGCAGAACATTGGCATATTCTACTGTAATTAGTGGGTTTCCATTGTCATTTACTGAAAGGTTATATCCTGATATGTTCCTTGTTCCAATATTGCTTACCTGCGCGAATATTGTTACAGTGCTTCCTACAAGGGCATTGCTTACAACTGTCAGGTTCACATCAAGGTCTGGGCCTGTAACATCATATGAAATATTATGGACTTGTGTTGATACAAGGCCGCCGCCATAATTCAGAGTCCTGACAGTCAATGCCCTTTCAATAGTACCGCAGCTGTCTGCAGTCTCATCCAATGAAGTGATATTAGTGCTCGAAGCAG
>JAHWHF010000063.1 GCA_019323415.1 Candidatus Woesearchaeota archaeon
CCAATGGTCATTCTCAAGGCTGTATGTTTTTAATGTCTTGATAGTATGAAATGCAATGGCGCTTCCAGATGCAGCACTGCCAAGGAAATATATGCAATTCTTTCCCTGCAGCTTATCAGAATATGTTTTCTTTAGAAGCTTTGGTATGCTTTCTCTATCAAACTTTACAACTTCTTTTCCCAGGAAGTCAAAATCTGCCTGAAGTTGCTCTATCCTCTTTTTATCCATCTGCATACGTAATTTTCAATGATTTATAAACCTATACAAAAACTTTATAAACAACCCCTTTTCACATAGCATTTACAACCAAGGCGCATGAGTGTACAATAGCTCATGGGCATTGACTGCTGAGGTAAAAAAAATGCAGTTCATGTTTCTTGCTTTTGGTTAGGAGGACATAAAATGGCAGAACAGGAATCGCTTTTGGTGGCGTCTGATGTTTATTTCAAGGCAGGCACACACATTGGCACAAAATTCAAGACAAAATACATGAAGCAGTTCATTTACAAGTCAAGGCCTGACGGCCTTTCAGTATTGAACCTTCAGCTGATAGACAAAAGAGTAGCTATGGCTGCAAGAATGCTTTCCCCTTACGACGCAAAGGACATACTTGTTGTCTGCAGAAGGGAGAACGGCTGGGAGCCTGTAAAGTTGTTCGGCAAGGCAACAGGCGCAAAAGTTGTTGCAGGAAGATACCCGCCTGGAATTCTGACAAACCAGCAGCTTGCAAATTTTATTGAAGCAAAGGTTATTGTTGTCACAGACCCTATTCCAGATGTAAATGCCATCAAGGATGCATTGAATGTCGGAATACCAATTATTGCATTGTGCGACACAAACAATGAGGCAGTAAACCTTGACTTTGTCATACCATGCAACAACAAGGGAAGAAGAAGCCTTGGGCTTGTATTCTATCTTATCGCAAGGGAATACCTGAGAAACAAGGGACTTCTAAAGGCAGATGAAGAGCTTCCAATAAAAATTGAAGAATTTATGGGAGACTAAAATATCTTAAACCCTTTTCCTTCTTTTGTTTTTTTTATTCCTTTATCAATTATCTCAAATACAATTGACTTTTCTTCAGGCAGGCTCCTGTGCTTTTTCACAACAGCCCTTCTTTTGCTGTCAGGAGTTTTCTGCAGCTCGACAAGGCATTTTGAGCCGTACTTCAAAAGGTCGCCGCCTACAATCTTAACCTTGTCCCTGTTGTCAAAATCACTGTAAACCTGGTTTGTTATAACTACGGGTATGTGCTTTTTGCGCGCAATCTCTGCCAGTACTGCAATCTGCCTTCCAAGCGCCCTGTTTGTGTTGTGCACATCCTTGTCTCCAAGCTCAAGCCTGTAGAGAAATGAAATAGTGTCAACAATTATCAGCCCAACATCATTGCCTTTGATATTAAGCAGCTTGTTAATGACCTTTGCCTGCTCATCAAAAGATGTTGGCTTGAATATGTATATGTTTTTCAGCACATTTTCATGGTCGCCTGTGATCTGCTTAAGCCTTTCAATGCTAAATCCGCCTTCAGTGTCTATATAGAAAACCTTTTTTTTGCCTGCAACATCTATTGCAGATATCATGCAAAGGTTTGTTTTGCCTGAGCCAGAAGGCCCGTAGAATGTTGTTATTACATCTGTCTCATAGCCGCCTATTAGTTCGTCAACTACAGCCGAACCGCTTGATATTTTTTCACACCCAGGCATATAGTAGCTTTTTTTGCCTGATTTTAAATAACTTTTGATTTTAATTCCCCCTGAATATATGTTGTTTTTGGGCTTTATAAACCCCCATTATTCTTTACTGGAAAGTTTTCGATAATGTTATAAATTGGCCGGGAATCTACCTATGCATGAGGGGGAGGAATTATGTTATTGCTATATTAGTTGTGATTTTCTTATTTTCAGTTGGGTTAAGGACATATTTTGCCCTCCAGTCAGACAATTTTACCTATGACGCTTATTTCTCATATAGGCAGGTTGAGCACATAAGGGAGACAGGCAAGCCAATAATAAATGCAGAGCTTAGCTATGGCGGAAGGCAGTACCTTTTCCAGCCAGTCTTCCATTATCTGCTGGCATCTTTCACATTCATTTTGCCTTTTAGCCTAGCTCTGAAGCTGATCCCCAACATATTTGCCTCAACACTTGTGTTTTTCGTATATCTGATAACAAAGAACATAACAAAGCACAGGGGCATATCTTTGTTCACTGCATTTATTTCAATTTTCGTGCCTGTTTATTTTGTTGCAACACTTAACACACTTTCACCATTGTCTTTGCAGCTTCCTTTGACATTCCTTCTCCTTTACTGTTTTATGGAAAAGACAAAAAATTGGATAGTTGCATTTACTGTGCTTTCATTCTTGCTTCCGCTGATAGGCGCCTCATCCATACTTGTGATAATGGGCTTTGCTGTTTTTGTTGTATTATCCAAAATAGAGAACATAAAGCTTGAAAGAAAATCTGTAGAGCTTATGCTTTTTTACTCGTTTATAGCGCTTTGGCTTACAATGCTTATCTTCAAGAAGGCATTTTTCACTCACGGCCCTTTTGTAATATGGCAGAACATACCAAAGATAATACTGAGCCAGTATTTTACGCGCACAACAATTGTTGAGGCAATCCTTGGAATAGGCATACTGCCTGTTGTCATTGGCGCATATATGGGCTACTGGCATATTTTCAAGCACAAAAAAGAGCAGGTTTTCATGCTTTTGAGCTTTGCCCTTTCGCTTGTAATATTGTTATGGCTTAAGTTCATATCCCCGACACTTGGATTGAGCTACATTGGAATAATGCTGGTTATATTGTCAGGAGTATTTTTTGCGCATTTCATGAAATACATCAAAAGGACAAAATTTTTCAAGCTTAAGATAATATTTGTCTCTGTTTTCGCTTTTCTTGTAATATTCAACCTGATATCTTTGACATTTTTGTTTGCGCACAGCTCAACAACAGTCTCGCAGCAGGAGCTTGATGCAATGCAATTCCTTTCAGGATTGGAAAAAGGTGTTGTGCTTGCGCCTATTGAGCTGGGCCACCTTATAACAGCAGTTGCGCATCAGCCCAATGTTGCAGACACACAGTTCCTTTTAATCCCAAATGCAGAGCAGAGGCTGAAAGACATTATTGAAGTGTATAAGACTCCTTTTGAGCTTAGGGCAGTTGAGATAACAGACAAGTATGATGCAAAATACCTTTATGTTCCGCAGGGCAAAGAGCCTGCATATGTCAAGAGCAAATGCTTCAAGCCAATATACCAGGACGGAATAAAAATCTATGAGATTGAATGCAATCTTGAAGTGAGCAGGGGGCTTAAATGAAAAAGAACATAAAACTGGCGCTTGCCATTGCCTCTTTTGTACTATTAGCCCTTCCTTCTATTTTCAGGATAGGCAAGCCATTGCCCGGCATTGAAAGCTATTATTTCATTAATATGTTCTCATTCATGCCTGAGTTATTAATGCGAATGCTTCCGCTTGCGTTTGGCATTCTTTCGCTTGTTTTATTTTACCTTTTCCAGAAACAGCTGGGCATTCCAGAAGAGATAAGGGCATATTCAACTGCGCTTATGGCAGTCTCAGTGCCTTTCCTTTATGTATCAAATTTTTTTACAGCACATTTCATACTTTTGTTTTTGATTTTGCTCGGGTTTTACCTTTATTCAAAGCAGGGCAGCATTTGGCTGATACTGTCTGTGCCTATATTTATGCTGACTATTTTATTTGATGTTTATTCATTTGTAACAGTGATATTTCTTCTAGCTTATTCATTGACATTGAAGAAAAGGCTTGTGCCTTCACTTTTAATGTCCTTTTTGATAGCAATAACTGCTTTGGCAATATTGCCTGAACATTTGTTTGTTGTGCAGTCATATTTTATCCAGCACATTATATTTGCATTCGGCTCCCCCATTGGATTTGGAGTATCAGCAATAATACTTGCATTATTTGGCTTTGTCATCTCATGGAAAGCAAAATACAGGCTTTTGTATGTTTACCTTGCGGGCCTTTCATTATTCGTTTTGTCATACTTTTTTTACTTTGTTCCTATCTACCTCAACCTGTTCATTGTTGTATTTACAGCATCTGCTCTTTCAAAGATATTCTCATTGACATGGGAGCTTAAGCAGCTCAAGACAGTTGCAGGAATCGCAATTGTATGCACAATACTTTTTTCAGCCTTTTCGTTTGCATTTTATGTTAAAGCAGCAATGCCTGATGACAATGTTGTTGATTCTCTTCTGGCTTTGAAGAAAAAGCCTGATGCAACAGTATTCTCGCACCCAACAAGGGGATTCTGGATAGAGTATTATTCAGGCAAGCCTGCATATGCAGACATATTGACGCTGAACGAAAGCCTTGAGGCAACTTCAGAATTCCTTTATTATTCAAGGCATTTTTACAATTCAACAAAGATATTGAATGACTCAAACATAAGGTATATTTGGGCTGATGGAGAGATGAAACAGGGCCTTGTATGGACAAAGCCGCAGCAGGGCTTGCTTTTCCTTTTTGTTGACGAGCACCTCTTCCAAAGGATATACAACAAAGGCGATGTCGAGGTTTGGGAATACCTGCCAGGCAAATAATTTTAATTTAATTTTTAAAACAATAATTGAAATTAGGATGCTTAAAAAGGTGAATTAAATGAATATAATTTTGAACGGGCTTTTGTGGTTCAGCTACCTGATGGCGCTCTACTTTGCAATATTCTGGCTATATTCATACATTGAGAAAAGGACGTTCTTCAAGTCTGAAAAATCAATAACAAACCTGAAGGAATTCCCTTTTGTCTCTGTAATTGTGCCTGCACACAATGAGCAGGATTCTGTTGAAGGAACTGCAAGGTCTATACTTGCAATAAACTATCCGAAAGCCAGGTATGAGCTAATTATGGTCAATGACGGAAGCAGGGATAGGACTCTTGATATAATGAAGGGCATTAAGAGAAGGTTTCCAAACAGGAATATAAGGATAATCTCCCACAAGAACGTGGGCAAGGCAGCTTCAATGAACAAGGCAATAGCCAGCGCAAAAGGCGAGTATTTTGCCTGCCTTGATGCAGACTCTTTTGTTGACAAGGATGCATTGAGGAAAATGATTTCTATGCACCAGAACGACCCAAGTATTGCAGCTGTCACGCCTGCAATGAAAGTCACACAGGCAAATACTTTTCTTCAGAAGCTTCAGAGGCTTGAATATATTATGTCAATTTTTTATGCAAGGATAATGGGGCATATGGACATGATATATGTTGCCCCAGGGCCTTTTTCTGTTTACAAAAAAGATATCATACAGAAAATAGGCGGCTTTGACAAGAATTCAATTGTTGAGGACCAGGAAATAGGCTACAGGATACAGAAGCACCATTACAGGCTAAGGCAGTGCTTTGACGCATATTCATACACAATCGCGCCGAAAAGCCTGAAAGGCCTTTACAAGCAGAGAAACAGGTGGTACAAGGGCGGAATACTTACATTCTTGCAGTACAGGAAGCTTCTCTTTAACAAGAAATACGGCGATTTTGGAATATTCCAGATGCCGTCTATAATCTCAATGTATTTTTGGGCGGCATTTGCATGCATGTTTTTTGTTTATTTCACTTATGAGCCTATTGCAGAATTTTTCCATAAGCTTGTTGTTATAAAATTCAATATACTTCCTCACATTATCACTTTTTTCCAGTCAGACCTGAATGTCCTGAATTTTGCAGCCAACAGGTTTTCAATATTTTTTGTAGTCATAGCATTTATGCTGCTGCTGCTGTATATAGCGCACAGGAATGCAAAAGAAAAGATGAGAATAAGGGATACGCCGCATATAGTGCCTTATCTTTTCCTGTATTTTCCTCTTTTAGGCGGTATAGTTTTTATAGTGATTGCCCAAACACTGATGGGAAAGAAGCAAAAATGGTAAAATTCAAAGTAACAAGAGAGATCAACAAGCACAAGTACCTGGCAGTTGCATTAATCACATTTCTCATATTTTCACTTGGCATGACATTTGGCCTTTTATGGGACGAGTTCAGGCTAAACCTTGTCCAGGATGTTAACAGGATGAGGGACCTTGACTACCAGAGCCTGCAGTTCCAGTATTTGTACTTGAGCACTTTGTCTGACAGCAAAACAAGCTGTAATGCGCTTTATGTAACTCTTGAGGAAAGCGTCAAGGACCTTGCCGAGACTCTTGACGAGCTTATAGAATACCAGAAGCAGACTACTGTGAACGATGAGCAGTATATGACTATTGAGCGCGATTATATACTTGACAATTTTAGGTACTGGCTTTTTGCAAAGCAGGTAAGGGAATCATGCAGCATGGATGTTGTGACTGTGCTTTATTTTTACTCTAAATATGAATGCCCTGAATGCAATGACCAGGGATTTTTGCTAACGCATTACAAAAAGATATTCGGCGACAGGCTGCTTGTCTTTCCCATAGACTCAGACATAAAGGACCAGGAGGTTTCAATATCTCTTGTCGAGAGCCAGTACGGCGTTACAAAGTACCCGACTATGATAATTTCTGAGAAAAAGTATGAAGGATTTATTGACGAGGAAGTGCTTGGCGAGCTAATCTGCAGGTCATTCAAGACAGTGCAGGAAGAATGCGAGGAATTTATTTAAGTCATGGACATTAAACAAGTCTGGAGGCAGTTTTATAGGTATTATTTTTTCATTGCATTAATTATTGCTGTTTTCCTGGCTTACAGGATTTATTCAACTGTGAAATTCTTCGGCGTCTGCTATGACTGCTCAATATACATAAGCCAGGCAAAATACATATTCTCATTGGGCGCTTCAGGATATTTTGAGTCTTTGCGGCCTTTGGTATTGCCAATTATACTTGGATTCGGTTGGTTATTGGGAATTGATGCTGTTGTTTTTGGAAAAATAGTTTCAATATCATTTTCAGCAGCAACTATCTTTCTTGCTTATGAGATTTGCAGGCAGATGAAGAAAAAGCCTGCAGGAATATTTGCAGCAATTCTTCTCGCAATAACCCCCCTGTATTTCCTTTATTCTGGGAAAATATTAACAGGCATACCTTCAACATTTTTTGCATTGCTTTCATTTTACTTTTTCATGAAAAGGAGATATGCACTGACCGGCTTGTTTGCGGCGCTTGCATTCATGACAAGATTTCCGCAGGGAATACTCCTTGTATCATATTCGCTCGTCTTTATTGTACAGCTAATTGTTTCAAGGAAATTAAAGATGTTCAGGCAGATAAGCAGGGATTATACAAAATTATTTGTTCCTTATTTTTTGGTTGTTATTTCATTCCTGATTTTCAATGCCTTCAAATATTCAGATGCAGATACTCTTGTTGAGGCTGTTTTCTGGCCTTTTGTCCATGGCGCAACAACAATTTCAAAGTCAGGCCTATGGATGTACCAAGGCGACATATTTTATTATTTTGTTAACCTATTTAGGGAAAACTATCTGATTATTTTCTCAGTCTTGATTGTTTTTTATTATTTTTATGAAAAAATGTACAAAAAGGCGAACTATAATTTTCTTTTATTCACGCCTTTGCTATTCATATTGTATTTCACGCAGATGCCCCATAAAGAGCTGAGGTTTGCGCTTGTCTTCCTTCCTTATATTGCAATACTTTCAGGAATGGGCTTCCAGAAGATTTATGATTATGTCATCGAGAGGAAAAGGCTTCTTGTTGTGCTTTTTTTGGCGCTTATCATTATTGTTTCTGTTATTAATTTTCCAGATATGAAGCTTGATGAGTATGTCCCGCCGTCAGGAAAGCCTGTCTGTGATTTCATTAATTCACATGACATAACGGACACACTTGTTATAACAACGCCTTATGTCATGCCGTGCCTTGACAACAAGCTTGTTGCAAGCTTTTATCTTGTGCCTTTGTTCATGTCTGAGCTAAGGAAAAATCCTGAAGCGCATGTGGTGTTTGCTCCTGACTCATTTGCATGCGCAGAAAATGATACAAGGTGCTTTGAGCTTAGGCAGGAAGCGCTTGATTATCTTGAAGAAAACTACAGGATGATATTCTCTACAGAGCTTGACGGAAGCACTGTTTACGTGTTTGAGAGGAAAATTATTTTCTCTTGAAAAGGTCTCCAAGAGTCATTTCAGGCAGCTCGCCGTGGTTGAATACCTTTTTTTCTTCCTCATATTGTGTAACAAGCTTTATGTTGAGTATTTTTTCAATCTTTCTTGCATTTTTCAGGCTTGGGTGAAACTCGCCTGTTTCCATCTTGTGGACAAGAGACTCCCTTTCCCTTATTCTCAATGCAAATTCTTTCTGGTTAAGCCCTAATTTTTCCCTTGCTTTCCTTATTCTTGCGCCAAAATCAGGAACAAGGACTTCAACAACTTCAGGCTCTTCCTTTATTTCAAAAAACTTCTCCTTTTTTTTGCTGCTCAGCTCAAGCTTTGGGCTGAACTCTTTCAGTATTTTGCCATAGCTTGCGCAGTTCCTGCATACCCTCATCCTGCTGCCTTCAATCAGGGCTTCAACTAATTCACCTTCACTTCCGCACATTTCGCATTGCATTGTTTCTCACCTATTTTCCAGTTAAAGTAACAATTACTGTCCTTTGCCTTGGGCCGTCAAAATCAGCAAGCATTATATCCTGCCACCTTCCAAGCAAAAGTTTTGCATCTTTCACAGGAATAACCTCTGACGGGCCTATAATTGCGCTTTTAATATGTGACGCGCCGTTGCCGTCAATATTATCATGCTTCCATTTGCCTTCAGGTATAATCTTTTGCAGGCAGTTATGTATATCATCCATGACATTTGGGTCCCAGTTTTCATTGACAAGCACAGCGCATGTTGCATGCGGCACATAAACTGTGCATATGCCCTCTTTTAGCCCTGATTTGGACACTATTTCTGAGACCTGGCCAGTAATATCAATCATGTCATGCTTTTTATTGCTAGAAACAGTGAACTCTTCCATAAGCTATGATAGGCAAAGGTCATATAAATACTTTATGAATCAAATATCTTTGTTTTTTGGAAAAAAATATATATTCTTTGCCTTCTTTTGGTATTATGAAGACAATAGTTGTTACAGGCACCCCATGTACAGGCAAGACAACATATGCAAAAAGGCTTGCCAGGGAAAAGGGGTATTTGTATGTTGATGTGAATAATGTCATTTCTGGCTATAAGCTTTCAGAGGGCTATGACATGAAAAGGAAGTCAAAGATAGTTGACACAAAAAAGCTGGCCAAAGCCCTAATTGATGTTATCAAAAAAGCAAAGCTAGATAAAGAAAAAGGCATTGTCATAGATTCACACCTTTCGCATTATCTTCCAAAGAAATATGCTGACTTGTGCATTGTCACAAGGTGCGATCTTAAAGTTCTTAAAAAGAGGCTAGAAAAAAGAGGTTATTCAAAGCAAAAGGTCCAGGAAAACCTTGAGGCAGAGATATTTGGTGTGTGCCTTGAGGAGGCAAAACAGCTTGGGCACAAAGTTAAAGTTATTTATACCTCAAAATGAAAAAATCAAAGGCAGTCTCTATTATTGGTGCAGGCCCTGCAGGATGCTATCTTGCACACCTTCTTGCTAAAAAAGGCTATAAAGTTGATGTTTACGAAGAGCACCCAGTCATAGGCAAGCCTGTGCAGTGCACTGGCCTGATAAGCAAAAACCTTGCAAAGATAATCCCTTTGGGCAGCTATGTCCTTAATGATGTAAAAGGGGCAATAATGTTTTCAAAGCGCATGAAGCTTGAGCTTATGACAGGCAAGGTGCAGGCATATGTTGTTGACAGGACAAAGCTTGACCAGTATATTGCAGAGCTTGCCAGAAAATCAGGAGCTAATTTCTATCTTAACCACAGGTTTTTGGGTTCAAAAAAATTAAATGGCAAGAAGCTGCTAAGGTTCTACCATAAGGGCAAGATAATTGAGAGGCAGGCAGACATAGTTGTGGGTGCAGACGGCCCCGTATCTCGTGTTGCAAAATCAGAGAATATGCTCGGCAAAAGGAAATTTCTTGCAGGCATGCAGGCAAGGATAAGGGGGGAATTTGACAAAGACCATATACATATGTATCTTGGCTCAATATGCCCTGGATTTTTTGCATGGTTTGTGCCTGAATCGCAGAAATATGCTCGTGTCGGCCTGGCATCTGGAAAAGACACTCTCAAATTATTCAGGAGCTATATTTCAAAATACAAAGAGCCTGAGTTTAAGATAGCGGTAAAGCAGTCAGGAGCAATACCATTATATTCACATGTGAAAACGCAGAAAAAAAACACATACCTTCTGGGAGATGCAGCTATGCAGGTCAAGGCAACAACAGGTGGCGGTGTGATTATGGGGCTTTTGGCTGCAAAATCATTGTCAGCTTCAATATCAACTGGCCTGCCTTATCCTTTGCTTTGGAAGCTGAGGATTGGGCCAAACCTTTGGCTTACAAGGCTGATAAGGAAAAAGCTGAACAAGATGTCAGATGATGATTATGATGAGCTTCTCAGGATAATGGCTAAAAAGAAAAATCTGAACTGGCTTTCAACAAAAGCAGATATGGATTTTCCGGCAAAGTTTTTGTTCAGTGCAATACTTCTTGCAATAAGAGAGCCAAAGCTTATGAAATTTGCGTTCAGGTAATTAATAAACACCAAGAACCTGCATAAGAAATTTGTCCCTTGCAGCAACGAGTGTCAGTGATTCTGAGCCCCTGATTTTTATGCAATTGCCGTTTACATCTATGGCAGTCTCATTTCCTATGTCAAGGTCAACAACAGCTGTGCTTGATGTTGCATCATCGCACGTAACCTGGTTTGAGAAATTCATTGCAATAGTATGGCCAAGAGCATTAAGCTGGTTCTTGAGCTCAAATTTTGCAACTTCTATTGTCATGAGCTGGTCGCTTGTATGCTCTGCTTCAGGGTCTGATGTCAAATATACAAATGATGGAAGCTCAAACTTGCTTGTAGGAATTGACTCCAAATCCTGCGGTGAGAAATAAAAGTCAAATGCATAGCCTTCTGCAGTTGTCCTCCAGAACTTGTCCTGCACTTTTGTAAACTTAAAGCCGTTGAACTTGATAACATTTGAGCTGTCTGCCTGGAACATAGCATAACCAAGGCCTGAAAGCACCATTATTGCAATAATGAACAAAGGCACAAGCAGGTTCTTTTTCTCTTTTCTTCTTTGCGTTATTCTTCTCATTTTGTTCCAGTTTGTTCAGATTTTATTCTCATATATAAATACTGCACATTAAAAGATAAAATTTATAAATAGGGGTCTTGTCCTGTTTCACAGGCAGTTTTCAAAGGGGGTTTAGGAAAAAACTATGGAAACAGAGCATAAAACAGAGGAGATTGTTGATTTAAAATCTTTCAAGAATATTTTCAAAAGCGACAAGCTTCTTAAATTCCTTCCGGTTGCATTAATAATTATCGCATTGTTTTTTTCAGTATTCTTCAGGATGACGCCGTCATACCTTCCGTTGATGGACAAGTTTGCAGAAGACAGCATTGAGAACAGCCTGAAGAACCAGATTGCATCTGAAATACTGAAGGAATCGCCAAACCTGCCTCCAGACACTTTATCAAGAGAGGTTGACAGAAGGCTGCAGATTGAGCTTCAGGCAAACAAAGACCAGGTTAGGGCGTCAGTCGCACAGCTTGCAAACAATTTCAGGGAAAAGCTGAAGGATGACGACGGCCAGACATATCTTCTTGCAATTGACCCGTACACATATTATAGAAGGGCAGGCAATATACTGAAGAACGGCCATGTCGGCGACACATTAGTCAATGGCGCGCCTTATAATACCCATATGGAGGCGCCTATAGGAAAGTTTGACAGGGCAAGCTTCCATCCTTATTTTGAAGCTTACCTTTACAAGGCACTTGCGCCAATTACTGGAAAATCATTGATGGGCATAGCAGCTCTTGTTCCTGTCATAATATCTGCGCTTGCAGTTATACCTGCATTCTATCTTGGCAGGAGAATGTCTGGAAATGTTGGAGGATTTGCAGCTGCATTTGTTGTTGCAGTGCATTCTGCATTTGTCTCAAGGACAGCATACGGCTTTGCAGATACAGATGCATACAATGTTACTTTCCCGTTATTCATAACATGGCTTTTCTTTTTGTCCCTTGAGGCAAAAGACATCAAGAAAAGAATAATATACGGCTCGCTTGCAGGCTTTCTAATCGGCTTGTTTGCTTTCACATGGGTTGGATGGTGGTATATCTTTGACTTCCTTCTCGGCGCAGCTGTTGTGTACTTGGCATACAACATTATTGTCAATCTCAAAGAGCACAAAAAGCACGTGTTTAAGCAGCCTGTTATAAAAAACAGCCTGATAGTCCTTTTGGTATTCCTTGTATCTTCATGCCTGTTCACTTCAATTTTTGTAGGATTTCATTCATTTTTCAAGGCGCCTATAGCTCCTTTAAGCTTTATTGCGCTGAAAAGCGTTGCAACAGAGTCAGTTTGGCCTAATGTCTATACAACAGTTGCAGAGCAGAATGCAGTTCCATTCCCTTCAGTTGTATCAACAATGGGCGGCAAGATTTTGTTCTATCTTGCATTAATGGGCCTTATGTTCGCGATATTCAAAAGAGGAATGAAGCTTGACAAGATTGATTATATTATACTTGGAACATCAGCATTATGGTTTATATTTGCGCTTAAGTTTATACCTAATAATCTTGCATTCCTTGTAATATTGGCTCTGCCCGGAGTTGCATACCTTATTTTGAATCTGGCCAGGGGAAAGAAAGACCTTGACATAATCTCATTCATTCTTTTGGGAATGTGGTTTATGGCAACATTATATGCGGCAAGGCAGGGAATAAGG
>JAHWHF010000064.1 GCA_019323415.1 Candidatus Woesearchaeota archaeon
AATCCAACTTCTGTTTTGAGAGTTGAGCCTATTAGTGCCCCATAATCTTGACATCTTCCAGAAAAGTCATGGATCAAATATGCTGTTAAGCCATCTTCTGATTTTGCAATTGCTGCCACAGACTTAAGGCCTAGATTTCCTTTTTCTTTGTACGGCCCTGTCTTTAATCTTAGATGCTCTTCAATGCCTGGTTTGTCTTCCATTTTCCATCATCTCCTTCTTATGAAGATTATTTCTGTCTGTCTTGGCTTTTCATACCTGAAGCTGATGCCAAATTCCTTTTCCATTCTTGCAAGGTCTGCAAGATAGTTTGTTACATCGCCTGTAACAATTTTGGAATAATCGATTTCTTTGTCATGGATTTTTTTGTTCATGTTCAGTTCCACCTTTTTGTTTTGTATGCGTCTTTTGTTGCCTGTTTTGCCCTGTCAAGCTTTAGCTCAAGGCCTCTCATTATGCCTGCGATTTCAGGCTTCTGCCATACCGGCATTCCGTTGCCGATCATGTACCTGCACTCGGCAATTTGTTTCTGCACTGTTTTGTAGTTCATCTTCACAACCTCCTAACACCACCACCAACTAGTTAGAACAAAACCAAATATTAATATCTTTTTGCTATCATTGATATTAGCCAGTTTATAAATTAGAATAACTTATTCAGAACATCTATACAATACAGAATTATAGCCTGTGCCTGCTCTTTTGTAGGCCTGAAAGGCTCTTTTTGCTTGTGCACAGAGGCAATCCTTGCATTATTCACTATATGGATCTGCTCGCTCATTGCAACAGGCAGCTTTACGTTCTGCTCTTTCAGCTTGGCAATAACCTTTCCAAGGCCTATTCCAGGAGAAGTCTCTAACAAATCTTTTTTTGTCTTTTCATAATACAGCCTGTGCAGTGACGTCTCAAGTATCCTGCCGCAAAGAATAATAGATGAACGGTAATTGCCTATCTGGAAATTTGACTTCATTTCCTGGACATCAAGCTGTATGTCCTCCCTTATCTCAACAGGTATCTTTGAATAATGCACTTCGAATGGGTCTTTACGAATCTTTACATCAGCAAGCACATTCTGCATCTTGTCAATTGCCTCTTTGACCATATCTGACTTTTTTGAATTGAATGAAGACTCCATAAGGTCAGCGAGCTTCACAGCAGAATCAATTGTATCCTTGTCATCTGAATACTTGTACAAATTATCAAGCTGCTCATGGACAAGCTTGATCTTCTTCAAAGTAAGCCTAATCTGCGTCTGGGCAGCTGCTTTCCTGTAGTCAAGCACATCATCATCAGCCTGCACTTTAAGATGCTTCAGGTTATTCTGTATAAATTCAAGGTCTTTGAAGATATTCTTAATCATAGCGAAAGAGAATGCTTTGAGTTTTAAATTTCTTTCTAAGAAACATTTATATACCTTATAAAAAACAATTTAAGCATGAAGAAGGTGATAGGTGGCCAGGCAGTTATCGAAGGAGTCATGATGAAATCTGACTCAAAACTGGCGATTTCTGTAAGAAAACCAGACGGAAAAATCAAGACAACATCAAGAAGCCTTAACCCAATAGGAAGCAGGATAAAGCTTCTGTCAAAGCCTTTTGTAAGAGGCACTGTTGTATTGTTTGAGACACTGGTTCTTGGGCTTGAGGCATTGTCATGGTCAGCAAGAGAGGCTGATGAGGATGAAAAGCCTCTTTCAAAATTGGCGATGGCATTGACAATAGTGATTTCATTTCTATTGGCTATTGGACTGTTCATAGTTCTTCCATTATACCTTACAAAATTCATTGTTGAAAGCAGGGGATTTTTGTTCAACCTTATGGACGGCCTGATCAGGCTTGTTGTATTCCTTGGCTATCTTTTGATAATATCAATGATGAAAGATGTGAAAAGGGTTTTCGAGTACCATGGCGCAGAGCACATGGCAGTGCATTGCTATGAGGAAGGAAAGCCATTGAATGTGCAGAATGTAAGAAAATACACAACACTCCATGGAAGGTGCGGAACTGCTTTTGTTATAATTGTGCTTGTGTTCAGCATACTTGTTTTCTCATTGATAACATCGCCAAACATACTTGTAAAGCTTGTTGGAAGGATTATACTTATACCAGTCATAGCAGGAGTTTCATATGAGATATTGAAGTTCACAGACAGGTTCAAGAAAAACAAGATTGTATGGCTTATTATGCAGCCAGGCCTGTTCATACAAAAGATAACAACAAAACAGCCAGTCGATAAACAGATAGAAGTTGCAATAGAAGCTTTGAAAGCAGCAAAATGAAAATAACTTTTTACGGCGGTGCAAAAGAGGTTGGCAGAAGCTGTGTAATGGTTAATGACAAATATCTTCTTGATGCAGGGCTTGAGATTGATGATGAGATAAAATATCCTACACTTAATGACCCTTCGCGTGTTGAGGCTGTGTTCATTGCGCACGCGCATCTTGACCACACAGGTGCTTTGCCTTTGTTTAACTCAAAAGGCATGGACTGCCCAATATTTGCAACATCAATGACAAAAAAGATAGCAAAAATTCTTCTTAAAGACGAGTACAAGATACAGATGCTTCTTCACAACCACCCTGCATACAATGAGTTCAATATCAAAAGGGTGCTTGCATCTTTCAAATATGTTGACCCTGTTTTTGAGAGAAGGTTTGACAATCTCAAATTCATATTCTATCCTTCAGGGCACATTCCAGGAAGCTGTGCTGTATATATTGAGACAGAAGGAAAGTCATTGCTTTACACATCTGATATAAACACAATGGACACACAGCTTATGCAGGGCGCAAAAGACCTTCCGCATGCAGACATACTTATTGTCGAGTCAACATACGGAGACAGGGACCATCCTCCAAGGGAAGAGACAGAAGACAGGTTTATTGAAAGGATTCAAAAGACAATTGACAAAGGAGGCTCTGTGCTTATACCTGTATTTGCAGTTGGCAGGGCCCAGGAAAAAATGATACTTCTTTATGAAAAGCTCAAGACACGGGTCCCAATTTATCTTGACGGTATGGCAGAGGATATTACAAGGGTTGTGCTTGAAGAGCCTTATTTCATAAGAAAGCCTGACACATTGAGAAAAGCTTTCCAGAAAATAAAGACATTTGACTGGAAAAGGAGAAAGCAGCTTGTGAAAGAGCAGTTTATTATGATAACAACATCAGGAATGATGGACGGCGGCCCTATTATTGATTACCTGAAGCACACTTATTTTGATGAAAACAATGCAATACTTCTTACAGGCTACCAGGGAGAGAACACAAACGGAAGGATGCTGCTTGAAGAAGGAAAAGTAAAGCTTGACGAGGATGTTGTCAAGGTTAAGGCATATTATGAGCAGTTTGACTTTTCTGCGCATGCAGGAAGAAAAGAGCTTATCAAGCTGATAAGGCGTGTTAATCCTGAAATTCTTATAATAAACCACGGGGATGAGCCATCCACATTAAGCCTGGCTTCTGAGTTCAATGACAAACAGGTTTATATCCCAAATGTGAATGACTCAATATTAATATGATAGACATACATTGCCATGTGCTTCCCATTGATGACGGGCCAAAAGACTGGCTTACGAGCATAGGGATGTGCAGAGAAGCTGAAAAGCAGGGAATAACAAAAATAGTGTGCACTTCTCATGTTATTACGCCAGGATACGGCATAGACAAGGCAAAAATAGATGAAAACATAAAGATACTCAGAGAAAAATTAAAAGAGGCAAATGTCAATGTTGAACTTGTCCAGGGTGCTGAGAACCATTTTGAGCACAACATAACTGTTAAAGGCACAGACTATGTGCTTATTGAATTCCCAATGGCTGAGATGCCTATAGGTGTTGAGCAGAGGATAAAGGACCTGCTCAAAAAATACAAAGTCATTATAGCCCACCCCTGCAGGTACAAGAAAATAAGGGAGCATCCTGAGCTGCTAAAGAAATTTGTTGAAATGGGCTGCTATGCGCAGCTTAATGCAGACAGCCTTTTGAGGTGGACAAAGAGAAGGCTTGCAAAGCAGTTCCTCAAGGAAGGCTTAATACATTTTATTGCAACAGATGCTCATGGAAAAAAAGAAATAAAGCTTTTGAAAAAGGCATTGGAAAAGGCAAAAAAGATAATGCCTGATGCAGAGAAGCTGGTTACAGTAAACCCGCAGAAAATGCTGGAGAATAAGCCAATATGAATATAGAAGACTGGAAAAAGGCAGGAAAAATTGCAGCAGAGGCAATGAAGTTCGGAAAGCCTCTTGTTAAGACAGGCGCAAAGCTGCTTGATGTTGCAAATGCTGTTGAAGAAAAAATAAAAGAGCTTGGGGCACAGCCTGCTTTTCCTGTGAACATAAGCAGGAACGAGGCAGCAGCGCATTACACTCCATCTGTGAATGATGATTCTGTTTTCAAAGAAGACGACCTTGTCAAATTGGACATTGGAGTTGAATACAACGGCGCTATTGGGGATATTGCTGAAACAATTGACCTTGCTGGAAGGCATGACGACATTGTTAAGGCTTCAAGAGAAGCATTGGATGCTGCAATTGCATTAATCAAAGACGGAGTTACATTGGCTGAGATTGGAAGGGCAATAAATTCAGCTATTGAGGCAAGAGGCTTTAAGCCTATTAGGAATTTGTCAGGCCATGAATTAAAAGAATATGAGCTTCACGCAGGCTTGTCAACGCCAAACTTTGACAACGGCGATGTTACAGAGCTGCGCGAGGGAATGGTTGTTGCAATAGAGCCTTTCGCAACTTCAGGAGCAGGCATGGTTGAAGATTCAGGCAATCCTGAAATATTTATGCTGACAGGCCTTGGAAGAGTAAGGACAGATTTTGCAAGAAATGTCCTTAAAGAGATTCAGGGCTTTAACGGGCTTCCTTTTGCAAAAAGATGGCTTAAGGCAAAAGGAGCTGCATTTGGCTTGAGAGAGATAAAGCAGGCAAATTCTTTAAGGGAGTATCCTCCTCTTGTTGATGCAAACAAAGGCCTTGTTTCACAAGCAGAGCATACTTTGCTTGTGCAGAAAGACGGCTGCTTGGTTCTTACAAAAACTTTATAAAAGAAAAGGGATTTTCATTCTATAATGAAAAAGAGTTTGATTGGATTTGTAATTTTTCTTTTATTAGCTGTAAGTGTTAGTGCAGCAGTAAATGACCCAAAGCTTTCTTTCTGGACGCCTTTGGATGAGCACGACGGCCTATTAACGCCTGAACTGGCTCATGGCCTTTGGGTAAGGCTTCCGCAGCCGCCTGCATTCAATGTAGTTCCAGGTGTTATCAACAATTCGTTTAATTTCTCAGGCGCAAGCAATGCATATCTTCTTAGCCTTAACTCAGGAGACCTTGACTGCACAAATGCGCTAACATTAAACTTGTGGGCATATTTCAACAACACAGGCGTGCATACAATAAGCAGAAGAAATCCTGAAGCATTAAAGAAAGGCTACACATTATATTTTAATTCAGACAAGAAAGTTGAATTCCAGATTGGCGACTTCACACAAGTATTCAAAGTAGTTTCTCCAAATGCGCTTGAATTAGACAAATGGTATCATATTGTTGGCACACATAACAGTACAGGCGGAATGAAACTGTATATTAACGGAACATTGGTTAATTCAACAACAGTTCTTCAGAATATCTATCCTGATTATGGTGTTGGTGTCAGGTTAGGCATTTCAGCTTCAGGCGACACAAGATTCAGAGGAAAAATGGATGATGCTGCCATTTATTGTAAAGAATTAAACCCAGCTGAAGTCAGCAAAGTATATGATATAGGCATTGGCGCATTTGATTCTCCAAGATATGATGTTACAATTGCAGCTTCATATCCTGCAAATGTATCTTTTTATGATGATTACAGAAAGATTCAATTGAGTTCAGGAGTTAATCATGATATTGTTGGCCCAGTCCTGGTTAAGCTTGACGGAACAAGATTGATTTCAAGATACACTTTAAACCAGTCATTAGACTTAACAGAAGCGGATTATCAGTTTGGCGAGGTTGATTTCAGTGGAATTGTTGTAAATGCTACTGTAGATGACTCTAATTACAAACACATGGCTTTGAAAGAGTTTATTTTCAATAATCAAACAAAATTCATATCTATATGCAATGAAAGAGGCCATGTTTATACAGACACAACATGTGATTCATCAGATTATATTTTTGAGTTCAATTTAACAGATATTCAAAATAATATTTCAACAACACAAGCGGGATTGACAGTAAATGTAACAAACTATCCTGACTATATTGTCGTATACGGAGATCTTGATGAAGTATACTCACAGTCTACTCATGCAGATTTAGGTCGTAACGAGTTATATCAAGTAAGTGACATATGCAACAACAATGGTAATTGCGATCCAGGAGAGACCCCTGAGAACTGCCCCGCAGACTGCGATGGTGTTGTTCCTGAATTCGAGGCGCTTCCTGTGCTTGTTATAATAGGCATTGTGGTGCTTCTCTCGCTTATCGTCAGAAAAAGGAAGCATTAATATAGTCACTCATTCTAGCATGATTGTTTTTTATGAGCACCGCTCAAACACTGGTTGATGAAGCCAGGAACTCTCTTGGTGAATTCTGTTCTGCTAAATGCAATGCTCATTGCTTCAAACACGGCTTTCTTGAGCTTAGCGAGAGGGAGCTTGTTAAGATTATACATGACAGGCTCTATAACTTTGATATCAGCAGGATAAACGACATAGCTTATGCAAGGCACTCATTGAAGCTTGGCAAGGATATCCCGTGCCCGTGCCTTAAGAAAAACAAATGCACAATATACGCTGACAGGCCGCAGTGCTGCAGGGACTTTCCTTTGTTTGTCAACGGAAAGATGATAGCAGTTGCTCCTGACTGCCCTGGAATTGATATTCTTAAGCCTTACCTGAAAAAGCTTGAGGATATTGGCTTCAAGATAATTTAACCACTATCGAGTAGGAATTCTGAGTAAAGTTTAAATAGTTATCTTGGCTAATGACGAGATATGGCTATTGATAATGCTGTCCAAAAAATGCTTGGAGCTTACAGCAAATACAAGGAAAGGAATGCGCAAAAAGCGCAGGAGCTAGGGCATTTCATGCTTGCTCTTGATATGGCTGAAAAAGAGATTCTTGGATTAAGAGGAAAATTATTGACGCTTAACCCTGAGCAGATCAAAGAATTTGTAAAGCATCTTACAGCTGAAAGGGCAGATTTCCAGGACACTGCATTAAGGCCTTTGTTCATAACAAGGGCAATACAGGACGCATATGACGCAGGCTACAGCGAGTTTGAGATTGATACAGGAGATGCTCCTGTGCCAAATCTTGGATATAAACTGGAAGCAATACAGGGCAAGGTGCTTAGGATAAAAGTCAATGGAAAAAAAGGAACTCCGCCAGGAGAGCTGTTTAATGTGCTTATAACATACAGCGAATAATTACCTGTCTTCTACAAGCTTTGCAAACTCGGGCTTTGATCTTAGAAAAGCAACAACTTCATCGAATGTTTTCATGTGCACAACCCATTCATCGCCTTCGCTGTTTGTTGTGCATTCATCAGGCCCATAATCAGAGCATATCTGCGGCCTTTTCTCATAAACAGTGCAAAGGTTGTTAACGCCCTGCGCCTTGCATCTTGTCTGTATCTCAAGATACCAGTCGCCTTCCTCGTCAATAGCTATAGAAACACCCTCATGTATAACCCACCACAAAAGCTCTTCTGCATCAATCTTTTCTTTTGGAGGGTCTATCTCAATGCATATATGGTTGCAGCATCCGCCGCACATCTTGCATGAAGGCTTTTTTATTTTCTCGCTGTGGCTCATAATTCATCAACATTTAATTTTGTCTCTTCACCGCTCATCATGTCTCTTACAGTTACCTGGTTGTTCTCAAGGTCTTTTGGGCCTACAATAATAACCTTTTTTGCCTTAATTCCTGCTGCATACTGCAGCTGGTTTGTAAGGTTTCTTGAGCACAAGTCATAATCAACAACTTTGTTTTTCCTTAATTTCTTTACAATCTCCATTGCCTTTGGCATAACATCTTTATTGACAGCAGCAACAAAATAGTCAGGCCCAAGATCTGGCTTTGGCAAAAGCCCTCTTTCATCAAGCACAATGCTCAGTACAGAATATCCTATTGCAAATCCTGTTGCAGCTGCATCAACACCGCCAAAAAGCTTGACCATGTTGTCATATCTTCCTCCTCCTGCAATTGCCCTGAACCTTTCATCAATGTCAAAAGCCTCAAACACATTTCCTGTGTAATATGCAAGCCCTCTTGCAGTTGAAAGGTCAACCCTTATGAACCTGTTGTCTATCTTTGATATAACATCCTTTAATGACTCAAGCCCTTCTTTTGCCTTTTCATTAAGCTTCATTCCCTCTATTTTTGGAAGTATTTCATTTGCAGCACCTTTCATTGCAATTATCTCATTGACTCTCTGGACATCGTCAACGCCAAGTTCTTTGAGCTGCTTGTCAAAATCTTTGCCAGATATTTTTGATGACTTGTCTATAAGCCTGATAACATCATTTATTTTTGCCTTTGCAACAAACTCAGACAAAAGCCCTTCAAGAAGAACCCTGTTGTTGAGCTTTATGAAAAAATCATTCTCTGTCAGGCCGAATGAGCACAAAGCATCTATTAGCAATGAAAGTATCTCAGCATCTGCCTGCGTCCCTTTTGCGCCGAACATCTCTGCATTGAACTGGTAGAACTCCCTCATCCTTCCTTTCTGGGGCTGCTCATACCTCCACATCCTTGAGAAAGCAAACCATTTTATCGGCTTTGTAAGCTCTTTCTGCTTTGCGATAAACATCCTTGTCTGAGGAACTGTAAGGTCAAACCTCAGACCAAGCTCTTCTGTACCCCTTTTCTCAAGTGTAAATATTTGTGTCTTTATCTCCTCTCCTGACTTTGCAGTGAGAAGGTCTGTTGTCTCAAAAGCAGGGCTCTCAACCTGTGAAAAAGAGTATCTTCTAGCTGTATCCCTGAACTTTGCAAAAAGAAGGTTCATTGCCTCCTTTTCTTCAGGAAAAAAATCTGCAGTTCCTTTTACTCTTTCAAATGCCATATTATCAACCAAAGAAATATGTTGTTTAAAAAGGTTTTGGCTATTTGCAGGTGCAGCCTACATGGCCGTCTCCCTGGCTAAGGCTAAGGAACTCTTTTATTTTCTCATAGCCTGGCACCGCTTTAAGGCCCTTTATCTCATCGCCAAGCCTGCCAATAAAAGCAGCACTTATTCTGCTGTCATAAAGAAGGCATGTTGCTTTTGTAAGGTCAACTTCCTTTACAAGAATTATCCTTGGCCTGTCTGCATCATACCTGTAAGTGCCAAACTCTGAAAGGTATTCAAACCTGCTTGCCTCATCTGTTATGTTGTCAAATGCAAGGCCGTTCCAGCATGCATAATCTACTATTCTTGCTTTTGGGTTTTTTGAAAGGAACAATCCGACATCAAAGCCAAAGAACATGTCATTCTCATGATTGTCTTTTGTGCATTGTGTTGATATAGGCCCGAGCTTAAGGAATTTCTGGGCTTCTGCCTGAAGCTTTAGCTCAAGAGGTATTTTCGCAACTTGAGGAAGCTTTGCCTCTTCAAAGCCAAGCCTTTCCTGGTATGTGCCAAAGAAAACAATAGAAGTGTCACTAATTATTTTGCAGTTCCTGCATACAGGGCAGAAATCTGCCTTTATAATATTCCCTAAGTTCATAGCTTCACGCTTTTCCATGGCTATATATAATGGCACATTATTTATAAACTTTTCGCTAATTATTTACTCAAGAGTAGTTAAACAGACTTATAAGAACAGGCGTTTACGGCAATGCTTATGAAGAAAATAGTGGGGATATTGGGCATTGTCATTGCAGT
>JAHWHF010000065.1 GCA_019323415.1 Candidatus Woesearchaeota archaeon
CCCTTTTTCTCTTCTTTCTTTTCTTCTTTTGGCTCTGGTTTTGGTTCTGGCTTTGGCTTTTCCTTTCTAGGAATCTCTTCCTTTATCTCTTCCTTTTCCTCAACAGGCTCAACAGATTCCTCTACCTGCCTTGTGAATTTTGCTGCTGCTTTCTTCAGCTTGTCTTTTAAGAAGCCAAACATTTTTCCTCTTTTACGGTTTTAGCTTATCCTGAATCTGGTGCATCCTTTCAACTGTCTGCTGGAACTGCACTGCAAGGTTCTGCTCAGCGCCTGCAAGCTCATGCTGCTGGCCCATAAGAAGGTTCTGCGCCTCTTCAACTGTCTTTGGCACAACCACCTTGCCTCCTACATTAATCAAAAGCCCGCTATTGTCTTCAAGCTTTGCCTTTACAAAAATCCCGGGCGCAATAGGCGCAAGCATTTCTGTTCCCTGCTTTACATCTTTCAGGTCCTCAAGCGCCTGCCTTATGACTGCAATCTCATTTGCCTGCTGCTCCATTGTCTGCATGCTCTGCTGTATCTCTTTCAGCTGCTGGTTCAGCATCTGGAACTCGACATAAAGCTGCATGTCAATTTTGTTTTCCTTTTTTTCTGCTTGTTTTTCTTTTGCCATTTTATTCATTCAATGTCTGGTCAATCAATGCCAGCTCGCCTGTTTTTATTCCATATGAAATCAAATATCCCAAGTCATTGAGGACAATCCCTGCCCTTACATAAGGGTTGTTGTCAATAGTTGTCTGCAAAAGCCTGATGTTTAATAAGCTTTCTGCCTTTTGCAGCTCCTTTTCTGTTATGCCGGGATGAACAAGCCCTGCCTTGTTATTCACAACACATACAGAGCCGACAATCTCAAGAGCTGCTATCTCTGCTTTTTTTATTGGGACGCCAAGTGCTTCATGTATGTCATCAACTGCCTGCTTTTCAAAATCATGGCTTATCATTGCGCCTGAATTGTTGCAGCATATATTGTTGCCAAGCGCAGTATTTTTTGTCTTGATAACCTTGTACTTGATGCCGTACTTGTCAAGAAGAGCCTTTTCATATTTGAAAATAAGGTCAGGCACAATAAGGCAGTTGTCATTTCCTGTAACAAACGCGCCAATCAATGATGTGCCTGCAATGCTTATGCCGTAAACAGGCACGCCGAGGACTTCAGATATCTGCTTGCTGTATTTTTCAACCAAAGTGTGCGGCAAAAGGCAGTATTGGTTGTTTGCATAGCAGTACAGCCCTATATTCGGATTATCATCAAAATTTGTCTTCAATACCCTCATGCAAACCAAAAACTGCCGGTTTCTTTAAAAAGCTTGTTATTTTTGCTCTGCAGCACAGAAATCCTTATAAATCACTAAAAAATATATGGCTTTTAGGGGAGTTACGAGGGTAGGAATTAGGAGAGAAAGTAATGAAGTTTAAGTACGACAACAAGGACCTCGGAAACATACTCCACGAGCTTTGTCTGAATCAAAATCCTGGGGAAGGAAGCAGATGGACTAGCTTTGAGATTACTCTGATGTATCCATTTGATGTTTCAGAGACAGAGAGAAGCAAAAAAGAAAGGTCTTTTGTATGCCAGGACATGGCCAGCTTCTACAAGAAAATTTTTACAGGCAACGGCTCAAGGCTGCCTCACAGGCTTATCGCAAGGATAACATACCATAACTGCAATACACAAGTTGTTATTGACAGGGAAACTCAAGAAATTGACTATAACGGCTATTCAGGAAGCATAAACCGCGTTCTTGAGCAGCATGCAACACTAAAACAATAATCTTTTATACAACATATTTATTCTGGAAAAAAGATGCTGAAAAAACTTCTAGAGCTGGTAGATGGAAAAAAGGTGTTCATTGGGACTCACTGGGATGCAGACGGCATTGCGTCAGGCGCAATAGTTTATCACCTGATAAAGCAAAAGGCAAAGTCAGTGAAGACATTGAGCAAAGGCGATGTTTTTCTTATAGAGGCTGATGATGTCCCAAAAAATACAGACATTGTCATATGCACAGACATACATGCATCAGACAGCATAAAGCAGCCTGTAATTTACATTGACCACCATCCTGTGGGCGAGGATGAGTTTGAAGTCCATGTTGATGAGTCAAAGATAAAATATGTAATGAAAGTCCATGACGACAAGGCGCAGTCATGCACTCTTGTGCTTTGGGAGAATTTTCTTAAGGATATTGACAACCCATATTATGTTTTTCTTACATTGATGGGGTTTTTTGGTGACAACGGCCATCATCTTCAGCTGCCTGTTGAGCTTGAGACAAGGGCGCTTGATGCTTTTCCTGAGCTGCTGGAGCTGAAAAAATCTTATTATGGAAATGGCAGTTATATGGAAATACAAAAATATGTTTCAGCATTGAACACAGGCAAAAGAATGCATTGGTCAGGCCAGGTGCCTTTGGAGCTTTTCAAGTCAATAGACTCGCACCATGCTTTTGTTTTCAACCAGCACCCTCTTGCTATTGAGCTGCAGAGGTACAAATACGACCTTAGGGAGTATTACAGCATGGCTGTCAACAAGATAGACATTGGAAAGCTTGAGTATGCAATGATTGTATGCGATAAGAACATTCAGGGAGTGCTGTGCCAGAAGCACCAGAACGGAAAGCCTGTTCTTATAATGAACCTGCACAACGGCAGGATATTCGGCTCAATGAGAGTGCCTGAAGAGGTTGATTTTGATGCAGGAAAATTCCTTGAGCAGTTCACAGAGCACATTCCCGGCTTTGTAGGCGGGGGCCATGAAAAGGCAGCAGGTCTTACTTTTGACAAAGAGCATCTTGAAACATTCATAGAACTTCTTGAGAACTCATAAAATAATTATTTTATTATCTTCTTTATGTTGCCAAACTGGTCTTCAAAAATATGCGCAGATGAAAGGAATGTTGACAATGTTCCAAGCTCGCAGCCGACTTTCTCCCTTACATAGTCCTGAAGCACATAAAGCTGGTAAATGTTTGCAGGCCAACCAAAGAAAAGGTCGCAGCTTCTTATGACAGCAACCATGTTAAGCTTGTTGTCCCTTATCTTGAAATCAATCACCATAAGCCCCGGCACATTCTGGTTTGAAACAACAGAGTCATTCTCAGGCTCAAATATTGCTGCAACTGCCCTTCTTGTCTCTGCATTTTTTTTCAGCAATGGTATTACATAATCGTCAATCTGGTTAACCTTGCCGTTGAATGAGAAAAGCCTTCTCCCGTATGAGTATTTGAAAAGCAGGCTTGGTGTTTTCATCAATATGACATCAGAAATCAGCTCAAGCTTCGGGTATACCCAGTCAGACAATGAGTTCAGCTTTTCAATAGGCGCTGAAACCTCATCTTTGGGGTTCTCAACTGTAACAAGGACATTAAGCATCTCCCTGCACACCCTGTTTGTCTGGTCCTTGAAGTCTTTGCCTGACTCAAAAATGTGCTTTAATGCTTTTGACCATGCCTGCATTGAATTTTTTCCTTTTATCATATGAAATCACTCAGCTTAAGGTTTGAGCCTTTTGTTTTTTTGAAAGCGTATGTAAGGAAAGGGAATGCATATGTGTTCATAAGGAAGTTTATCTCATTGAAAACATCCTCAGGAGAGGCATCTCCTGCCCTTTTGATTATAATCGGCACTTCGCCCCTGAATATCTCATCATACTTCTCGTATTTCTTGAACATTTCCTTGACAGGCTTTGAGTCATAGTCCTTGAACGAGCTTACAGGGACAATCTCCTTTTCACGCGATGATATTGATATCCTGAACCTTGTGGGCATTCCGCAGCTGAAGAAAATCTTTTCCTCGTTTGATGCATAGCCTGTAAGTGTCTCTTTTATTTTCCTGAAAAGGAAAACATCAAACTCATTGTCAAACTTCTCATTAAGCGACCTGAAATTTGAGAACCTTATGCAGTTGCTTCCAAGGCTGAAAGACTCTTTTTCAAAATCCCTGTTCATGCTGACAAGGCTTTCAAAATACTCAAGCGCATTGTTCCTCTGTATTGTGTTTACAGTAAGCAAAGTCTCTGAGCA